>CAYMPX010000386.1:0-2227 GCA_964392135.1 uncultured Methylomarinum sp. | reverse complement strand
CCAGCAAGAGCGCCGCATGGCCCAAGATCAGGGGACGAAGGCAGGTATCCTGCCAGAATTAACAATGCTATCTGGGCAAAGGAACTTCGAGTTGTTGGTGCTGATGGTGAAAACCTCGGTATTTTGACTACTGCTGAGGCGTTGAAAGCTGCGGATGAAGCAAAACTAGATCTTATTGAAATATCTCCAAATGCAAAACCTCCTGTTGCCAAAATAATGGATTTTGGATTATACCGTTACGAAACAAAACGAAAAGCAAGTGAGGTGAAAGCAAAAGCACATGTTACCGAAACAAAGAGCGTTCAGGTAAAAATCGGGACCGGTGAACATGATCAAGAACTAAAGGCAAAACGTGCTGCAGCATGGCTCAATGAAGGACACCGTGTAAAAGTAGATCTCTTTCTTTGGGGACGATACAAATACATGGAGCCTGCTTTTCTCAAAGAACGGCTCGAACGATTCTTAAAAATCATTCCTGCAGACTACAAACTAGCTGATACTCTTCGAAAGAGTCCAAAAGGCTTTACCTGTACCATTGAAAGAGTCGGTAAAAGTGTCAAGGGGCCAAAGATAATAACCAAAGATGAGGTTGTAGAAGAAGAAATAGAAGATAAAAAGGGAGTAAAAGAAGTAGCAAAATCAAAGAAAAAATCACTCGATGAATTGCTCGATATCGAGGGTGGATTGATTTAAGGAGCTTAAGAACATACATTTAGTACTGGACTTTACAACCTAAATACGTTATAGTTTCCCCCACATTTGCACTAAAAGAAAATTATTATGAAAACAAACAAGTCATACACAAAGCGAATTAAAGTAACCAAAAATGGTAAACTTGTTGCGCGTCGACCTGGCCAGAACCATTTCAACTCGAAGCAGTCTGGGCAACAACGACAAGCTCGAAAACGAACTCAAGTTCTAAACTATTCAAAGAGAATCACCAGACGATTCCTACCCGGAACAGGCGCCTAGCTTCTAAAATCACTACATCTACTGCGTTAGTCTTCTGAAAATAATGCTCATCGTACCCCAAGTACGCCTCACATTATTTTCCTCGACTACCTTGTATCTACAGCAATTTTAAAACCTAGCAAATCGACACTTTCATTAAAAACTAATTACTAAAAACTAAAAACTAACACCTAGCTTATGGCACGAGTAAAAGGAGGAGTAACTGGTACAAAACGCCGAAAATACATCCTCAAACAAACAAAAGGATACCGATTTGGCCGTTCTACGAAAGTAGCACAAGCCCGAGAAGCTATCTACCACGCAAATCTATCTGCATTTGACCACCGAAAAGACAAAAAAGGTGACTTCCGTCGACTATGGACAGTACGTATCAACGCAGCACTACGTCCCCTAGATATGAAGTACAGTCGATTCATTAAGGCCCTCTCAGACAAGAACATCCAACTCAACCGAAAGATGCTCGCAGAACTCGCCCTCGAACGGCCAGAACAATTCAAAAAGGTAGCGGAGGCGGTGAAATAAGCCATCCCAATAAAAAACAAACTCAAGTATTGGATACTAGAGTTTGTTTTTTAGACTTCATAAAATATACTTAACCTATTACATAGGATCCAGACACCAAAAATCACACTTACACAACAAATCTATGTATCATGAATGATACATAGATTATGAAACCAAGCACCACCTCCCTCAGGAGAGAGTGGTTTATTTTGCACTCTACGCTCTGTTTATTTTCAATGCAAAATAAATTTCTTGCATTGATTCTAACCATGTAGTTTCATGGTACGAAAGGTTGTTTTTCTTGCAATATTCTTTTACATATACTTGCGCTTTGGGATAATTGTAGCGTGGCATATCTGGGAATAAATGATGCTCTATCTGCAAATCTAAACCTCCAAAAAAATGAAAGGTGAAAGGTGAATATTTTATATTCCGTGTAAGAATAATCTGATGAATCCACGTATGTTTCTCATCTTTAGAGAGCACATCTTCTCCCTTATGATTAGGGGCAAATGAAATCCCCATATACAGACCTATGGTGAAAAACATTGCTATAAAAAATCCTATAAACACGGGGAGGGGTAAAAATATCAAGGGGACGAAAATCAACACTATAAAATGCACCGCTATCAAGAATGCATCAAATATGTTTTTTATAGTGAATGCTGAAAAAACTGTTTTAATCGACCACAAAACTATTGTTGAATAGGCAAATGGAAGAACTAAAAAGAAAAATATATGTTGTCGAGGT
>CAYMPX010000385.1:0-2255 GCA_964392135.1 uncultured Methylomarinum sp. | reverse complement strand
ATGTAAATAAGAATACCCATAACGTCTATCAGGTTCTAGATAAGTACCTTCTGCCCACTCATTCCATGCATTGATAAAAACAAATCGTTCTTCTTCTTTATTATTTGATAAAACAAAATCAAATGCCTGTTTTAACCAGTTCTTATATCTATCAGGAGTAGCACCATAAAATACATGACTATTGCCGGGGTTTCTGGCCTCATTATCCCAGTTCATCATTACACAGGGAAAAGTATGTTTTTTTCCATTAAGAGCATTAATTGCTTCTTTAGTAAAGTCCTCATAACTATAGATATGACCCGTATAATTGTTATTGATCAGCTTAATATCTTTGGTGATTTCATTAGACTTAACGTTATGAGGAGGAAACTGAACAGTTCCATTGTAGTTAAACTGTTCATAATCAAAGCCTGAATCAAAAGCGGCAGCTGAAATAATATGCAAGCCTTTAAGCCCTGCTTTGGTAACAAAATCTCTCCATCTTTTTGCTGTCGCAGCTGGGTCGGGTAATAGATTAGGTCTATATATAATTAATAAAGGTTTTCCATTGATCTTGATATACCTTTTATCTTTTAATGCCGGCAATATATCCTTTATAAACGCAATGTCATCAGCTGCAGAATGTTGTTGTGCCAAAATAATATCGCTATCACTACCATCCCATTTTCGAGTCCAGTTTTCATTAGCCCAACAAAGACAAAAAGGGAGATCCAAAGAAGGGTCATCAAGTACTTGTTGAAAAGGTTTTTCTAAAACTTTTTTTCCAGCAAACCAATAATGATGATAACAAAAGCCATAAATACCATATAATTTAGCGAGTTCAATCTGTCGTTTTTGGATATCTTTTAATCTAAGGTCATAATAACCTAATTCATCAGGAAGTCTGGGTTGGTAATGCCCCTCAAACTGAGGAACTGCTTTACTAACATTTGTCCATTCGGTAAAGCCCTTGCCCCAAGCTTTATTATTTTCAGGAATGGGGTGAAACTGGGGTAAATAAAAAGCAATAATTTTAGCCTTTGATCTGTCTTGATCAATGCTTTCAGCAGTTATAGGAACATAGTCTTTGTGAGCATGATGTGAAGCATTATTAAACCGGTTTTTATATTCCTTGTTATATAAAGTATTATCAGGTTCAATAAAGTTAGATTCTTGCGTCTGATTAGACGGTTGATGGCGAGAGGAATCTATGCTTTTTTTAAATTTTAAGAGATTTCGTTTAAAAAATCGAATAGGTTTAGTTATTTTCCAGGAGGTACTGTTATAAATAGAGCCAATCGTATGATTAATCTCATCAGCTTGTTTATGTAATCTGAAAATAGTTTTACCCATTTCTTCAATTTT
Source organism: uncultured Methylomarinum sp. (assembly GCA_964392135.1). GTDB lineage: Bacteria > Pseudomonadota > Gammaproteobacteria > Methylococcales > Methylomonadaceae > QPIN01. Next base: position 911 of record CAYMPX010000385.1, on the reverse strand, counting down.
TTGATTACCATTGGTGATTGAGGTTTTTTGTTGAGATATAACCTCTTTTTGGGAAGTAACCAGATAATGCTGGCGTTGAATTTCATTATCTTTTAAAGCTAAAGCTTTATCCTTTTCGGCGACTTCCATTTTTATATGATGAAGCCTTTCATGGTATTGAGCAATAGTTGAGTCCTTTGAGGCTCTTTCCTTATAAAACTGTACTATATCTTTATTTTTTTGAGTTATTTCAACTGATTTTTCATTGTTTTGTCGGACAGCGTCCATCATTAACAGGATTTTTTTTTCTGGTAAGCGGGGTAACCATTTATTAAATACAGTTAAACTAGCATTAATTGCGGCATTTTGACTGGCGTTAACTCCAAATCCAGACACGCTGGAAATTCTATAAATAGCGCTATAACCTTTTACAAATAGAAAATCTGTATACATAGTCGCTTGAATCCAAAAATCCCAATCTTCAAAAACATCAAGGGATTCATCTACCTTACAACCTAGTTCTAACAGAGAGTGGGAAAATAAAGCGGAATGGATAGGAATATAATTACCCGCAAGCAAACGAGTCGCATCAAAAGGCGTTGAAAAATGATCATCAAGTAAATTTTTATTTTCATCGACACAACTTACTTCAGAATATGCCACTTTAATTTCTGGATGATCTAACAGAGAGGTGGCTAATTTTTTAATATGTTCAGGTTTAATCCAGTCATCATCATCTAGAAAAATAATAAATTCCCCCTGACAAAGAGCCAGTCCCTTGTTCGCTGCAAACGAGCGACCAGATTGCTTTTTTATATGTTCATAGTGAAAGCTTTGGATATGTCCGGTAGCCTCTTCTTTCACTAACTGAGAACAGTTTTCTCCCCCGTCATTAACCACAACCAACTCAATATTAGGATAAGTTTGTCCTG
>CAYMPX010000384.1:0-2267 GCA_964392135.1 uncultured Methylomarinum sp. | reverse complement strand
ACACTGGTAGATCAGTTACGAACACAAAAAAGAATAGTTTTGACCAAAATAAAAGTCAAAGCTGTTAGTTATTTCTCTGCCTCCAACATTCCTATATAATATCCACCATCAAACAACCTGCTCACGCTGAACCAGTAAAAACCAAGCAAGAGCAGCGTTAAAACTCAAACAAAACAAGTAAAACCACTATGTCCGTAGAACAATTCGACCCAAAAGCACCTACAAATAACAAGAATCAAGCAAGAACAACAACACTAGAAGCACCAAGTAAGGTCATAGCACAACAATTACTTGAGTCACCTTTGGCTCAGCAAGATATAAAAACCTCTGTGAGTATAGGCTTCATAAGTCTGGGTTGCCCAAAAAACCTAGTAGATTCTGAGCGTATTCTTACTGAGTTACGCACTCAAGGTTATGATGTAGTTAATACTTATAAAGGTGCGGCGTTGGTTATTGTGAATACTTGTGGTTTTATCGACAGTGCGGTTGAAGAGTCGTTGGCGACGATTAAAGAAGCGCTTGAAGAAAACGGTAAAGTGCTGGTTACGGGCTGTTTGGGTGCGAAAGGCAATGAGATACGTGAAATTTACCCTAATGTGTTAGGGATCACTGGCCCGCATGCTTATGACGAAGTATTAAAGCAAGTGCAGCAGCATGTGCCTAAACCCACGCATAATCCATTTGTTGATTTGGTGCCAGAGCAAGGGGTTAAACTTACCCCTAAACACTATGCTTATTTAAAAATATCAGAAGGTTGTAACCACCGTTGTACTTTCTGCATTATTCCATCAATGCGTGGCGATTTAGACTCGCGCCCTGTCGGTGATGTGTTAGGCGAAGCACAACGTTTGGTTAATGCTGGCGTGAAAGAGTTATTAGTTATATCGCAAGACACCTCTGCTTATGGTGTTGATGTAAAGCACAAAACAGATTTTTGGGATGGTATGCCCGTTAAAACACACATGCAGCAGTTGTGCGAGCAGCTTGCTAAAATGGGTGTTTGGGTGCGTTTGCATTATGTTTACCCGTATCCGCATGTTGATGATGTTATTCCTTTGATGGCAGATGGACGTTTATTGCCTTATTTGGATATACCTTTTCAACATGCAAACAAACGAATTCTTAAATTAATGAAACGCCCTGGTAGTTCAGACAGAACTTTAGAGCGCATTAAAAAATGGCGGGAAATTTGTCCACAATTGGTGATCCGCTCTACTTTTATTGTTGGTTTTCCTGGCGAAACTGAAGACGAGTTTCAAGAATTGCTAGATTTTTTAAATGAGGCACAACTCGATAGAGTCGGCTGTTTTACTTATTCTGATGTTGACGGCGCATCGGCAAATAACTTACCCGATCACCTTGATGAAGAGGTAAAGCAAGACCGTTTACAGCGCTTTATGGCACTACAGGCTGAAATTAGCGCGGCTAAATTGCAGGCGCGCATTGGCCAAGAATACTTGGTATTAATTGATGAAGTTAATAGTGAAGGGGCTATAGGACGCTCGTACATGGATGCACCAGAAGTTGATGGCCAAGTTTATTTGTCTGATGAGTTTGATGTAAAAGCAGGCGATCAAGTGTGGGTGCAAATTATTCATGCCGACGAACATGATGTTTGGGGTGTACGGGTAGAGGATTAATTGGCTTAAATAGACTTTTACATGCCGCATAACTATTCTGATGATAAAATATCACTTTAACGTATTTTTATGTCTGTTTTGAAAAAAACCACGGGTAAGGCTGTAAAACCCACGGTAATGCCAGATTTTTCAGGGTCTGTATGACGAAATTTTATTCAGCCCATCACTTCTGCTATTGGCTTTTCTTCAGCATTAAACCGTTGTTCATCTAGTTGCCCTTCAGATTTTCCTACCACCACGGCGGTCATCATATCGCCGGTAATGTTAGTGCAAGTTCTGATCATATCGATAATGCGATCAATTGCAGCGATAAAAGCAATACCTTCAAGTGGTAAACCCACTACGCCTAAGGTAACAGAGAGCATAATTAACGCGCTGCCGGGTACGCCAGCCGTGCCTATTGAGGCAACGGTTGCGGTGATCACAATTAACATATAGTCGGTAGTGTCTAGTGATATACCGTAAACTTGAGCGATAAAAATTGCTGCTATTGCGGGATAAAAACCACCACAACCGTCCATATTCATGGTTGCGCCTAAGGGCAGTACAAAAGAGCGATAAGATTTTGAAACCCCCATTGTCTCTGCGCAGCGGCTACTGGTTGGTAAGGTGCCGTAGCTTGATGAG
>CAYMPX010000383.1:0-2314 GCA_964392135.1 uncultured Methylomarinum sp. | reverse complement strand
TCTACTTTTTGTTGACTTTTGTAGAGTGCCATCATTTCGGTATCGGGTAATTGTTCGCTATCTATTTGATTTGTCGCTAAAATATAGCAACTTTTACGTTGAATCCGCTTTTGACGTGGTGCGAGCAATATCATGATTGAGCCACGAATTTGATAATCATAACTGTCAGCTTGCTGGTCTTTTTTGGGGCGACCTGAGCTTTTATAGCGGGCTATTTTGGCGATAGGTTCAGAAATTATTTCTATAAGGCTTTCTTTTTCCTCGAATTTTTTTAAAGCTTTTATCGCATCTTCTTCACAACTAAAGTTCTGGGTGCATAGTTTTTGAAAGCTTTTATGTAGCGCGGTGGTTTGTTTTAGCCATTGCTTGTTGATGGTTTTCGTGGCACGCCGTCTTGATTCGGGTGAATACACCACCAGCCAGCGTTGATTTATTTCTGCATAGCGACAACAAAGGCTTCTAACGCTTTTTTCATTAGGGTTTTCCATTAACTCGGGGATAATGGCATCAATCATGTCATGAGTCAGTTTAATGGTTTCAGGAACGCGGCTAATCCACAGGCAATCAACCATTTCTTGCAGACTTTTCGCTGTGTACAGCGCACTGTCGGCAATCAGGTATTCCAGTCCGACATCCTCTTTTAACTGGGCGATGTGGTTTTTAATCAAATCATGAAAACTGTCCTTATCAACACTATTGCCATTGAGAGGCTCCATTAAAAGAGGGATGCCCGCTTGATGCTCACAAATCAATTGTAGTCCGATTTGGTTTAAATCGGGACGATGGTCACGGCTATAACCTTTGGTGATATGAATCACGCCCTCTTCAGGCTCATCATTACTATTGTAGACCCCATCAGTATGAAAACTGGTGGTATCAGCATGGGCTATGCGGCATACTAAGCCTAGAATACTTACGGCTTTCATCGAAATCTGCGCAAAGATTTCACTCACTCCGTGTTTAAAAATAGAATCCATCGCTCGCCCCAGCGTTGTATCATTGAGATGTTCGGCTTGAATATTAGGCGCAATTAGGCGATCAGTCGGTTTATCTTCAAAAAAATGCGGGGTTAAATACAAGGGGCTTTGGGTAAAGCCTAAGCCATTAATCACCATAGCCTTGACCGCCTGCCCAATTGAAACGTGGCGTTGTTCAAGGTCTTGAGGAATCAGCGTATCAATAAGAGAACCAATGCCTATCTCATCATAAAGCGCGGCAACCAAGCCGAGGTGGTCTAAATTATGACTTCGATAAAATGCAGGTGCTTGCATTGAACCCGTTTCGATATGGACAGCGATGATGTTCTCCTTAGGATATTTCGGTTTATCGGGCTTTGTGTGGTGTGAATTATAAAACACCTAATTTTGAAATTATAGATGCGGAATGTGGGTTCTTAACCATATTCACCCTGATAATTGGATATTACCCTGCTTTTCAGGCACATTTCACCCAAAGTAAGTGACTCTCACTTTGGGTATTTCAATCGAGTCTAACCCATAACCTTACACACAAGACTGTAACCCATTGCTTTTTTCCATTATCCATCGACCCTATAAGCACAAACAGAAATATTGTTAATTTTAATACCGCTACCAGTAGATGTATAACGTGGAAATGAATTGGTTTTCACTAATGTAACTTCCAAAGAATAAACATTATCTCTTGAATTTAAGTCAGGAACATAAACGCCATCGCCTTGTAGCCTATACCCGTTTGAGTTACCCTCATTTACGCTATCAAATAATGTTTTTCTTACTGTTGAAACAGTATAAGTGCGGGTAAATCTATTATAAATTGGTTGAAATCGTTGCGTTATTAATTCGACCTTAACATTACCATCTGAATAGCTATCAGTGAACCCCACATCAGAAACAATGGCATTTAGTCCATTAAATTGCTCTATTCCTGCCAATGGATAACGAATGGTAAGCTTTCCTGGTGCTTTCAGACTTATATCGGCATAGCTGACGGAATGTGTCGGAGTTGCTGAACTATCAATAACACCGGTTGGAGCGTGTATATTAAGACACTCCAAGGCAACTGCATGTCCAGAAAAAACAGTGGCAAATACTGTACCCATAATTACTTTTGTTGTTTTAGTCATGATTTTATACCTATTTTATTTTGAAAAATTAAATATTGTTTACATATTTAAAAAACCTTATCTGTTGGGAAATATCTTATCGTGCTAATATTTTTTATAATGTGATTTATTTACTAAGAAAAAGGTAATTATTACCAATGAGCAGGTGAAGTTTAAATTTTAGCGGCTCTCAATCAAAAAAAATCAAGGGGTCAGCTAAAAAATCAAGGG
>CAYMPX010000382.1:0-2331 GCA_964392135.1 uncultured Methylomarinum sp. | reverse complement strand
GTGTTACATCAGTTCCGCTTGATATGGCTTTTTGCAAGCCTGTAGAAATTGGAAGGGATAACTCCTTAATCACCATTTTAGTGATATCTGAGACCATTTTACCGCTAGAAAAAACTAGATACTCCTTAGCATCACCAAAAATATGTGACACTTCCAGTACTTCATTGACAATCAAGGTAAAAGGTAAAATATCGTCCTTTATACTATTGATAAAACGTTCTAATGTTTTATCTTCTAGGTGGCGTTCATAGTGACTTCGATAGGGCATTGTGTTAGAAGTCTGAAAATGAGGAGGAGGTGGTGGTGGTGTTTTTCCATCATGAATAGACATAGGTACTGGCTTATATTTGCCTTTAGAGGTATATAACTTAGATTTTGGACTGACCATATTGAAATAGTCAACCATATCACCAATAGTTTCACTGGTTCCTAATACCAGTAAGCCTTCTCTACGTAAGGAAAAGTTAAACAACTCCAGAATTTTTTTCTGTAGTATCGGTTGTAAATAAATTAATACATTACGACAACTAATAATGCTGATATTAGTAAAGGGAGGGTCTTTAATTAGGTTGTGCTGAGCAAACACAATCATTTCACGAATTTTTTGGCAAATCTGAAACTGATCATCATGTCGAGTAAAGTATTTGCTGAGTAAATCAGTTGGTACATCCGCAACAATACTTTCAGGATAACGACCCAGACTGGCTTTTTCGATGGCAAATTGATCAATATCTGTAGCAAAAATTTTGACTTTAAAGTGATGCCCTGTTTTTTCCTGATATTCAGCTAGTAACATCGCTATAGAATAGGCTTCTTCCCCTGTAGAACAAGCTGATGTCCATAATCGGATTTCGTTATCATCAATTTGTTTAATGATTTCTGGTAGCCATTTCTGACTAAACTCTTCATAGACAAAACTGTCTCTAAAAAATGAGGTCACTCCAATCAATAGTTCCTGATAAAGTATATTGATCTCTTGCGGATTCCTTTCCATATAAAGGATATATTCAGGAAAGTCATTCAATTGGTTAATTGATACTCTTCTTTCAATACGACGCAAAACAGTGCTAGGTTTGTAATAAGTAAAATCAACTTTTATTTTATTTCTTAACAATGAGAATATGCGTGCTAAATCCGTGTCACCCCCCAAAGTTGGGTCTTCTTTTTGTTGAGTTGATGAATAAGGGTGTTTAATAAAGGATAACAATTGGGTGGGCATTTCCTCTGGTGAGAGGATAAAGTCAGAGAGCCCCGTTGCAATGGCATTATTTGGCATACCATTAAATTTGGCAGAATCCTCGTCCTGAACCATTACCATGCCACCACGTTCTTTTATTGCTCTGATGCCACGCGTTCCATCGCTTCCTGTGCCTGATAAAACAATAGCAATTGCCTGTTCATTGCAGTCATCCGCTAGGGATTGAAAAAAAATATCAATGGGTAAATTGATACCTTCTTCACGATTCTGCTCTTTTAATAACAGTCGTCCATGAAACAAGGTTAAGTTTTTGCGAGGCGGTATCAGATAAATATTATTTGGTAGAGTCATTATGCCATCATCAATGCGGTGTACAGGCATAGTAGTATGTTTTGATAACAGTTCAGCCATTAAACTTTTATAATCGGGTGACAAGTGCTGTACCACAACAAAAGAAAGCCCACTATTTGCAGGCATAGCTTTAAAGAATGCTTCAATGGCTTCAAGGCCACCTGCTGAAGCACCTATACCAACGATATAGTTTTTTTGTATTTGTTTTTCAGAATCTGGACTCATAATGGGAGTTTTTTACTGTTGGTAAGGGTTTGTATCGTTAGTTTTTGTTTAATAAAGTTATTAATTTACTTTATAAAGTAATAATACCAGAGCAGTTAATCTAGCAATAGAGCATATATACTTATATAATGAGTATATATACTCTATTTAGTAAAAATATTAACTAAATTTCAATGCAGGTAATGTGAATGACTGAAACAGCTCCCACTGTATACATAGTTAATCAAGATCTAGTCGCTAATAGCTTAAGTAAGCAGTTACTCAATTCTGTAAATATTTATAGTGCTTCTTTTCAATTACCCAGTGAATTATTAGATAACCTTAATTATTCTTCACCTTGTTGTTTTTTTCTCTCTTTTGCATTACCTGAAATCAGTGGTATAGAGTTAATGTTAAAACTTCGCAAACAAGGGCTGATGAACCCCTGTATTTTTAGCTCGCCAAAAATCGAGCATGAACTTATTGTTAAAGCCACGAATGCAGGCAGTTTTGGGTTTATTAAAAGACCCTTTCTAGCCTTGGATTTTATAGAGCTGATTCAGAAAGCCTTAGCCTAT
>CAYMPX010000381.1:0-2331 GCA_964392135.1 uncultured Methylomarinum sp. | reverse complement strand
GCATTAACAGAGCCGGAGATTATGCTACTTTTCTGGGGGGTGTTTAATGTCTGATATTAATGACATTCTGTGCCAGTTGGAAAAATTACGGCGGACGGGTGATGGCAAATGGCTCGCATGTTGCCCCGCGCATAATGACAGATCGCCCTCATTGGCGATTAAACAAACGGATGACGGGAAAATATTAATCCACTGCTTTGCTGGCTGTTCAGTTGATGAGGTTATCGGTGCATTAGGTTTAGAACTATCCGACTTAATGCCAGATAACCCAACTTATAAAAAAGGCAGCAGCCCCCCTAAATTCAATAAATATGAATTGTTTGATCGTGTGGTATTTGAATCAATGATCTTGTATATCGCTATGCAGCAGATATTTAATAATAATCCCTTGACAGCAGAAGATCAGCAAAGAGTTCATAAAGCTATGGACGTTATCGCTGATATTAAAAAGGAGGTTACACGATGAGTTTGGAGGATGCGCTAGAAGAGGACTATTTTTCAAGCCTGGATAAGAAGCCACTCAATATAAAGCCACTTGTAAAAATCATAAAAACTGAATCAATGGCAGAAACCAAACGTAAAACCATGAACCAGCTTTTGGGAAAAGTTAATAAGGTAGATTTTATTGATGCTTGTAAGTCATTAGGATGGGTTCCAACACAAAATAAAGCGAAGGCAGATAATCCACCGACACAAAACAATCACAAAGTTGCCATTATCGACCAGTTGATGATAACGGCAAAGAATAATAACTGGCACTTGGCACTTGATACAGGCTTGTTTTACATTTACACGGGCTGCATGTGGATAAGCCTTGATAAAGATGAGCTTAAAAACTTCCTGAAAGACATTGCCATTAAACAGGGTTATCCGCCAATAAACGCCAAAGATAGCAAGTTTATTATTCAGCTATACGAGCAGGCTATACAAGACGGTTTTTTTACGGAGAAGCGTTACACACAGCAATCAATGATTAACCTGAATAACGGTACATTGGTTTTAAATAACGATGGCGTAACTATTAAACAATTCGATTACAGGGATTTTTTAACCCATCAACTGCCCTTTAACTATGACAGTCAGTCGATAAATACAACCTTTTTAAAATATCTGTCTCAAGTGCTACCTGATAAAGATACGCGGCGAACACTACAAGAAGTTTGTGGCTATTTATTTGTTAAAGGCTTAAAAATGGAAAAAATATTCTTTTTATATGGTACTGGGGCAAATGGTAAAAGTGTTTTGTTTGAAGTGTTAAATGGCTTAATTGGTGACGAGAATATCAGCCACTATTCCCTTGAGAGTTTGACCGATGATACAGGTTATTTTCGAGCCAAAATAAAAGACAAAATTGTAAATTATGGGACGGATATAAAACTATCCAAAATTGATGCAGGTTATTTTAAAACACTTGCAAGCAGTGAACCTATTGAGGCTCGTTTACCTTATGGACAGCCGTTCACCATGTCAGGCTATGCAAAGTTAATATTTAATGTAAACAGGCTTGATAATGCAAATATCGAGCATACCCATGGATTTTACAGACGAATTTTAATTATTCCTTTTGATAAAACTATTGCCGATAAAGACCAAGACAAATCCTTACACAAAAAAATATTGAGTAATAAAGCAGGTGTACTTAATTGGATTATTGAAGGGGCAGAACGTGTCATTGCCAATGAAGATATTTTCATATCCAAAGAATGTCAAAATTTCAAGGCTAAGTTTATTAAAGAAACTGACAGCGCAGCTCTGTTTATTGATGATTACAATTATGAATCATGCGATTTTAGCATGACCTATTTATCAGCTATTTATACCGAATACAAAGAATTTTGCGCTGATGACGGATATAGAGCCTTGGGGAAAAATAACTTTAACAAACGACTAGAAGCACTTGGCTATATTCGAGCAAAAAACAATCACAACAAAGATTACTTCAAAATGGTAAGGAACCATATTCCTTAAAAATATTCATCGACAGAAAAAGGTTGCAAACAAAGTTTAGGAATTTAGGATTTAGGCTACAGCCCTTTAGTATCAGTGGTTATACAGCCTAACTTTTAAAATCAAAACTTAGGACGCTGAGGGCTTGCTACTTGGGTGATACGTAGAAAATCCTAAACTCCTAAACTTTGTTTATAACCTTTTTCTGTCTAATAGTGTTTTTTTAAAGAAATACAGCGCATAGCTTCACAATATAAATAGAAAAACAGCTTCGTTGACCATAACGATGCTCTTTTTCTCAACAGATAACTTTTAAATGAAAATTACCCTAACCAATCAAATCGAAATACACAGCACCCCAGCTAATGAACAGCAAATAATTAA
>CAYMPX010000380.1:0-2333 GCA_964392135.1 uncultured Methylomarinum sp. | reverse complement strand
TTTGATGCGCTAATTGATACGCTACGCGATAACTGGTGTAATTTTGCAATACATCTAATATAAAACCCTCTTCTATCGCTTGGCGCATTGAATAAACGTGAAATGGTTCAGGCTTGTTGGTATCTGAAAGCGGTTCATCACGCTCTGGTGGACGACCAAACAACTCTAGTGTTTTACCTTTTGGTGTGGCGGTAAAGGCAAAATAACTGATATTTTTAGAGCCTTTTCTGGCTTCTAAACTTAAACGTAAAATATCTTCACTCGACAATTCTACAGACTCGCTGTTGGCACCCTCTTCATCACCACCTATTTTTTCAAACCCTGTTTTTTCAGACATGAGCACTTCACGTAATTTACGCGCAGTTGTTCCTGTTTGGCTTGAATGAGCTTCATCAGCAATAACAGCAAAGCTTCTACCAGCTAGGGTTGAATCTTTTCTAATAGCTTCTAATACATGTGGAAAGGTTTGAATGGTAACAATAATAATAGAAGTACTAGCTTTTAATTCACCTGCTAATTGAGCTGATTTACTACGCCCTCCACCCAAAGCATTGGCTTCATCACGATTAACACGGGCTATCATGCCCTCGTTATGATCAAATTGATAAATAGTATCTTGTAATTGGCTATCAAGTACCGTTCTGTCAGTGATAACAATCACCGAGTCAAACACCTTATCGCCAACTTGTTTTTTAAGAGCTTCATGATCACTCTCTATTTCAGGGGAAGTATAATGTAATGAAGCTAATTGATGTGACAACCATGCAATTGAGTTTGATTTACCCGAACCAGCACTATGTTGAATTAAATATTTTTCGCCAGTACCTTCTTGCTCAACCGCTTTTAACATTAATGAAACCGCAGACCATTGGTGATAACGCGGAAATATTAACGTTTCTTTCCTCGATATTGTTCCATCTAGTAATTGTTCTTCTTTAACTTCAAGGTGAATATATCGACCTAAAATAGTTAATAAATTATCTTTTTCGAAAATTTCATTCCATAAATAAGCTGTTGGATAACCAGCGTCAGATCCATCAGCATTGCTAATAGGCACATCGTTACCTTCACCACCTTCACTTGTACCTTGATCAAAAGGTAAAAAGTAAGTCTTTTTACCAGCCAAACGTGTAGTCATAGCCACGTTATATTGGCTAACGGCAAAGTGAACTAATGCACCACGTTTAAAGGTTAATAATGGCTCTACTTTTTTAGTTTTAGGATCTTTAGGTTGCCTGTCCTTCATGTACTGAATTTTGGCGTTATCTAATGCTTGTTTAAATTCAGACTTTAATTCTAAGGTAGCAACAGGAATGCCGTTAATGAACAAAGTTAAATCAATTCTGCCTTCGTAACCGTTTGGCGAATAAACTAGCTCTGGCACTACCCGTAATATATTTTGGTTATAACATTTAACCGCATCAGGGTTTAAACCATGATCAGGTTTAAAAGTACATAAACTAAATTTAGCACCACGGTCTTTAACTACATTGCGTAATACCCACAATGTGCCTTTATTACTGGCAGATAAATCCCGCACTACCGTTTTTAATAAAGCCTCTTCGGGTGCTGTTGGTCTTCTGTCAGTAGAGGGATGAATTTTTAATTGTTTATCCCACTGTTCAGGTTGCGTAGTTTTAATAAAATGAATTAAATCTTCAGGGTACAATGCCAATGCTTTATTATAATTTTTAGACTCACCTAACAGCCAGCCATGCGATTGCATTTGATCTAAAATATCATTTTGAAAGCTACTTTCTCTTGTTTTGGACTCTTGTGCTACCTTTGCATTAACGCTCATTTTATTATTTATCCCTAATTTTTTTATTTATTATTGGTAATACGTTGTTTAGCATTACTGATAGCTTGATGTAAACGTTGCTCTAATAATGCTTTAGGTGGCAGGTCCGTTAAATATTCCGCCACATGAATACTGCTTTTGTCTAGCTCTAGCAATTCAATTTGTTCCTGCTTTTTACCCGTGCATAATATAATGCCTAATGGTGGTAACTCATCAGCTTCTTGTTCATATTTAGCTAACCAACGCAGGTAAAGCTCCATTTGGCTTTTATGACCATGTTTAAAGTTTTCTAATTTAAGATCAATGGCAACTAGGCGTTTTAATTTACGATTGTAAAAAAGCAAATCAATATAAAAATCATCATCATCAATTTGAATGCGTTTTTGTCGTGCTATAAAAGTAAAGCCAGATCCAAGCTCTAATAAAAACTGTTCAATATCACGCAAAATAGCATCTTCAAGATCTTTTTCTAGGTAACGATCATTTAATTCTAAAAAATCCAACATATAGGGATCTTTCAGTAACATATCTT
>CAYMPX010000379.1:0-2335 GCA_964392135.1 uncultured Methylomarinum sp. | reverse complement strand
AAATGTACAGCCCAAAAACCCTCACCCACTGTCAAGGGTGTCAAATGGTGAACAATATACCCTGTAGAACCGCCTTCACTAGCCATCTTTTCTCACACTTTTAAATTCAAATTCATGCGCAAATAATATTAACGCAAGCCAAAAAACTGATAATACAGCGACAAAACACGCCATTAAAGGAAACAACTGAACATTCGGAACCTGAAACGCTAATGCAAATAACGCGCATGTCATCAAAATCTTTCTTGATTCGCTACTATAAAAAGATCGTATAATTTTCTTTGCACTATTATCTTTTACCAGAGACATCCGGTAAGCAAAATACAGGTTAGGTAAAAAAGCCGTTAAGCCGCCCGCAACGGATGAGACAGCCATACTCACTGTGCCTAAAACTAAAAAACCCAGGCTGACTAAAACAACAACCAAGGTTTGTAGAATCAAGATTTTATTAACTGTTGAATAGCCAGATTTCTCTGCCATTACTAAACCCATACCAAATAGTTGTGGGATTATAGCTTTCAGCTGCCATTAAATCAAGCGACCATTAGTGATAACTTCACTAATGGGGTGATTTGCTAAAATAGAGGGTGGTATGCTGCCATTGTTACCGTGAGTGAAGAGCTCGGAAGCAAACGCAAGCAAAAGTACGTGCCTGCCATCGTTACTTAAGTAACCGCGTTGGGCAACTTGATTACAAAGGAGCGATAGAAAAGGGGTTGCCGATGGGTTCAGGTGAAATTAAAAGTACGCACCGGTATGTGATTCAAAAACGCTTAAAATTATCCGGGGCTTGGTGGAAAGCTGCGAATGTTGAACCGATGTTAGCATTACACGTTGTCAGAGCTAATGACAACTGGGATGAGTATTGGGGAAAATCAGCAGAAGCTGCTTGATATACCCCCGTACTTTTAATCACACCCCGTCTCAACAGTAAACTTATTATCATCTAGATATTGGAACTTAACTGACTTAATTCGACGGATGCGTTCCTGAGTCACCATAATACCAATTTTTGATCCTGCCTTATATCCTTGTTCAATAAACATCTGCCCTTGCACTGGAGCAGAAACTTTATATGCCGCTCGAATAAAATCAGCTTGTGGGTAACTACGATTTTCAAAACCCGTACGGCCTTTGCTATCGGCTTCACAGGTCTTTAAAAACAAATCTAATTGCTCTGGGTGTCGGAATGCACCTACGGCTTCCAGTAACTTCAACACACTACCTGTACGCATTTCCTCAACACGATGAACCTTAAAATGAAATTCTGCTACCAATATGGAAAGTTCTGCATACTTACGAGGTACTTTAAGTCGATTACATATTTTTTCTGCCATCCTTGCGCCACGTTCTTCATGCCCATGGTGACTAGGCAAAATGGCAGGATCAGTGGTGCCTTTTCCAATATCATGCAAAAGAGCCGCCCAGACTTCTATTGCCCCACCCAACTTTGCAGCCTGATCTATCACCATCAAAGTATGAGTCCCAACACATCCTTCGGGATGATGAACAACGGGTTGAGGCACACCAAATAGTGCATCAACTTCGGGTAAGATTACTTTTAGTGCGCCACAGTCACGCAATACCTTGATAAACCGTGACGGCCTGTTTTCAGAACATGCACTGCGAATTTCATTCCAAACTCTTTCAGGAGTCAGGTCATTAATCTCACCTGCTTCAACGATACGTTGCATCTCAAGCATCGTCTCATCAGCGACTACAAAATCAGTAAAGCGAGCGGCAAAACGAGCAACTCGAAGTACACGCAAGGGATCTTCTATAAACGCGGGACTGACATGACGAAGAAGTTGATCACGAATATCATTGACACCTCCATAGGGGTCGAAAATTTCACCTGTTTCTGGATCTTTAGCGATAGCATTTATTGTAAGATCCCGACGTTCCAAATCCTCTTCAAGAGTTACTGATGGTAAAAAATCCACACTAAAGCCTTTATGCCCCCTGCCTGTTTTTTTTTCAGTTCTTGCTAAGGCATATTCTTCATGAGTTTTTGGATGCAAAAATACAGGAAATAAACCCACTTTTTTAAACCCCTGCTCAATCATCTCTTCTGGCGTTGAACCGATAACCACCCAGTCACGGTCTTTCGACTGGATATTTGTACCTAGTATGGTATTCATTTCCATATCTCGAACAACGCCACCTACCAGATATGTTTTCATTAAATCTCTCTTTTTTACGGATAACTATACTTCACGTAGCACGACTACGCAGAGTGTATTAAGTAGGGGAGCAAAATTATTTTAGCATTTTGAATCAATAGACTTTGGAAGTGAGGCTTTAGCCTCGCCTGACTCGTGCGAGGCTAAAGCCT
>CAYMPX010000378.1:0-2336 GCA_964392135.1 uncultured Methylomarinum sp. | reverse complement strand
GATTTTAGAATTGGCAGTGCGCGGTAAGTTAGTGCCACAAGATCCTAATGATGAGTCCGCATCGGTATTACTTGAAAAAATTGCGGCTGAAAAAGCGCAATTGCTTAAAGATAAAAAGATTAAAAAAACTAAAGCCTTGCCTGAGATTAGTGAGGATGAAAAACTGTTTGAGTTACCTAATGGCTGGGAATTTGTACGACTTAATGATCTAGGTGAGTGGGGGGCTGGAGCAACTCCTAGACGTGGGAATGCCGAATTATATGGTGGAGATATTCCTTGGTTTAAATCAGGAGAGCTCAATGCTGATTACATTTCAGAATCTGAAGAAATGGTCACTGAAATGGCACTTAAACAATCATCACTTCGATACAATAAAGTTGGTGATGTATTAATAGCTATGTATGGAGCAACTATTGGAAAAACTTCTATATTAAGTGTTAGAGCTACAACAAACCAAGCCGTTTGTGCTTGTACTCCATTTAATGGCTTTGAAAATACTTTTTTACTAATGGTATTAAAAGCTTTTAGACCAAGATTTATTAGTAAGGGAGCTGGAGGGGCTCAACCTAATATTTCTCGAGAAAAAATAATAGCGACAATCATTGCATTACCTCCACTAACAGAACAACACCGAATCGTCGCCAAAGTCGATGAACTCATGACCTTGTGTGATCAGTTAGAACAACAAACCGAAGACAGCATCACCGCCCATCAAACCTTAGTTGAAACCCTGCTAGCCACATTGACAACCAGCGAAAATACAGGTGCATTGACCGCCAAGGAAGGCGGAAATGAAGGAAATGCAGGAGCAATTTCCTTCGAATCAAGCTGGGCAAGAATCGCCGAACACTTCGACACCCTGTTCACCACAGAACACAGCATCGACCAGCTAAAACAAACCCTCTTACAACTTGCGGTGATGGGCAAACTCGTCCCACAAAACCCCAATGATGAACCCGCATCGGTATTACTGAAAAAAATATCCGCTGAAAAAAAGCAGTTAATTAAAGATAAGAAGATCAAAAAACAAAAGCCCTTGCCTGCGATTACTGAGGATGAAAAACCGTTTGAGTTGCCTAGTGGGTGGGAGTGGAGGCGTATTGCTGAATTTACGGTTGTAGGTACTGGGTCTACACCTTCAAGAGCAATCCCTGAATATTATAATCCTGCCGAGATTAACTGGGTAACAAGTGGTGAAACAAGTAATGATTTTATTTTTGAAACAAAAGAAAAAATCTCACCAAAAGCCATAAAAGAAACTAATGTTTCCATTTATCCTGTTGGTACACTTATTGTCGCAATGTATGGTCAAGGCAAAACAAGAGGTCAAATAACTGAATTAATGATCGATGCAGGTACTAATCAAGCTTGTGCCGCAATACGTTTAATAGAGGAATCTGCTAATCATCGAAAATATACGAAACTGTATTTTCAAAAATCATATAAAGAGTTAAGGAGTCATTCAGCTGGGGGAGCACAGCCAAATCTCAATGTAGGTAAAATATCACTTACTGTGTTACCAATACCCCCATTAGCCGAGCAAAACCGCATTGTAACCAAAGTCGATGAACTAATGGTTCTATGCGACCAACTAAAATCCCGTCTCAACGATGCCAAAACCACTCAACTCTACCTAGCTGATACAATTGTAGAACAAGCAGTCAGTTAAACTTTAATGTATTAACCATAAAGCAACTGTGTTAAAAGTCATGCTCTTCATGCCCTTCATGGTAAAAACAATATACTTCATTAATCAAGATCAGTGATTGACACCCCAGCGATGCTCAAGCCACACAACTCCACCTAGCTGATACAATAATAGAGCAAGCTGTAAACTAAACGGGTATAAACTTAGCTAAATTCATATCAAAATCAATACGAACAAAAAACATACTATGCAAGGCTGTCACCATGAGAAGTTTTAAAACAATACAAGAAATACTCCCACCTTTACCAGTAACCTTACCAGAAATTAAAAGAATCTATTTATTAGGTAGTACAGGTGCAGGAAAGACTTCAATTGTTAAAAATATTATAGGGACATCTGCTCTTAATTTTCCAATAACTACTCAAACAAGAACAACGCTTGCTACAACTGAATATGTTATAAAAAATGATTTAGCCTTTAAAACGACGATTATTTTAAAACAAAAAGAGGATGTTTTAGACTCTATTGAAGAATTAATACAAGAGACTATACAAAAAACATTGGAAAATAAACGATTGTCAGATATTGATTATATAACTGAAAAGCTGCAAGAGTCATCGGATGAGCGGTTCAGCGGGATGAGTATTCTAAGGTGCTCGAGTGATCCGTGGTTAAGGAACTCGGCAAA
>CAYMPX010000377.1:0-2339 GCA_964392135.1 uncultured Methylomarinum sp. | reverse complement strand
CTTTTCTACCCCCCATATCCATACCGGGGGTTCCTACCGACATGCCTGGCACTGAAATACCAATCACTGCCGGCTTGATTTTTAACAATTTCTTTATATCCGCTGCAGGTACATGCCCTTCTACAACATAGCCATTAATTAGTGCGGTATGACAAGAGGACATATTTTGCGGAACACCCTGCTCATCTTTTATTAACTGCACATCCTCCGTGACATGATCATTCACCACAAACTGATTCTCTTTTAAATGGGCTATCCATTTACTGCAACACCCACAGCTAGGGCTACGATAAACATCTATTTCCAGCGGCTTTACTTCATCCGCCTTAACACTAATGTTTAAACTTAATAACCCGCCAACTATTAATAATTTTATTTTACTCATAACTCTCTCCAATTAATCGCCATTCAATGTTGCTATAATATGCCTGATTCCGGCACTTTTTCTATGCTCACACAATTGACATCCTCACCGACCTTAAAGGAACAGTGATTCCTGATGACTCAAGAGCAGGTATGTATCGCTACTGCCTGCGGGTTTCTGCTGCTGACGGCATTAAAGCACCATTCACTTCACAGACTAGCCCCGTATGCCCTACGGTTGATTGCTCGCTAAAATCGCATTACCTTTAGCAAGTATATTTATAAGCCCCGACAATATCAGCGTTTTCACTAAACCCACACTCAATACAAACAAAATCAGCTTGTGTTAGCCTGTTTTCTTTAGCCACATACTTGCAGCAAGGGCAGGTTTGACTTGTATGATGCGGCGAAACTCTAAGCGCCATGCCATTATTCCAGTTCTGTTTATACTCAAGCATACGGGTGAATAACTCCCAACCCTGATCTAAGATAGAGCGATTTAATCCGGATTTTTGAGCAACATTTTTGCCGTGCTGTTTGTCGGTACCTTTAGCCGACTTACTCATATTTTTTACCTTCAAATCTTCAATGACTATCACAGCTTGGTTTTCGCAGATTTCAGTTGAGATTTTGTGAAGAAAGTCTTTACGAGTATTGGCTATTTCTTCGTGTTTCTTTGTTATTTTAGCTTTCGTTTTTTTCCAGTTGCTTGAAAATTTCTTTTTGTTTTTAAGTTGTCGCTGTAACTTTGCCAGCCCTTCTGCTTTGGATTTAAAACTGTTTATCGGGGCATATACAGTCCCATCAGAGAGTGTTGCGAACTTTTTAATCCCCATATCAATACCCACTATAGATGTTGAGTGATGGGGTATTATCTTCACTTCATATTCAACTTGAATAGAGATGTACCAGTGACCACCTGATTTGCTGACAGTGATATTTTTAGGTAGACCTACAACATCCCTGCTATTGATATACCTCACCCAGCCTATTTTTGGCAGGAAAACCTTATGTCTTTTTTGATCGACTTTGAACCCTTGAGGGTATCTAAAGCTATCGGCCTGTCCTTTTTTCTTAAAAACGGGAATCCGTTTTAAAGGTTGGTTCTTATCGAACCCATCTCTAAATGCTTTATCCAAATCCTTTAGCTTTTGTTGTAAAACCTGTGATGGCATTTCTTTTAAAAAGCAATATTCATCGGATTTTTTCCAGAGAGTCGCCCAAAAATTAAGTTCTTGATACCACATTAACGGAGCTTTATTTTCGAGTCTATCGAGATTTATCGCTAATGATTTATTCCAAACAAAACGACAAGCACCCGCATAACTATTGAGTTTTTTATTTATTTCTAAACTGGGGTTAAGCTTAAACTTAAATGCTTTTCGTATTATTTTGCTCATGGTGTTAACATAACACTTTTAATTTGGTCTATCAAGAAAATTATGGATATTAGAACAGGACGACACTGTATTTTTATGTTACATGTTCATTTGGTCTTTGTAACAAAATACCGAAAAGCAGTTTTTACAAATGAGATGCTAGAGTCGCTCAAATCTTATTTTGAAAAGATATGTGTCGATTTTGAGAGTGAGATGAAAGAGTTTAATGCTGAAAAAGACCATGTACATATTCTCATCAACTATCCGCCAAAAGTATCTGTGTCAAAATTAGTTAACAGCCTCAAAGGCGCATCAAGCAGAAGGCTTAGAATGGACTATGCAAAAGAACTAGAAAAAGTGTACTGGAAAGGTGTTTTGTGGAGTCCTAGTTATTTTGCTGGCTCAGTAGGCGGTGCGCCACTATCTGTATTAAAACAATATATTGAGAATCAACAAAGACCTGTTTAGATTAACTGGCTATCGTCAGAGAGCCAGTTAAAAAAATGTTGTATTAAGTTAGTCATAGTGTTAATGTCGCTCCCTAAGTAAAGGCCTTAAAATCTGTGTCAGCGAAAACCAAGCGATAACAGTAAAGCC
>CAYMPX010000376.1:0-2340 GCA_964392135.1 uncultured Methylomarinum sp. | reverse complement strand
TTGCACGTGAAGTTATCTCAGATATCGTATTAAAAGGTGGTTTCCCACAATTAGTACTTGCTCCTGTTAACTTTGATGCTTTGTATATGCAACAACTTGAGCAAGCACAAGAACAGGCAGCACAGACAAAAGAAACAACACACTAAGTTTTGTCAGATCAACATTGCCAGTTATTCCCAACCCTTGTTATTGGTGCAGGGGCCTGGGGAACAGCGTTAGCGATTGCCATCGCTAGAAATGGTAATGAAGTGCTATTGTGGGGGCGAGATCCCTCACATTTAGCCGACATACAGATAACGCATCGTAATGAACGTTATTTGCCTGGTTTAACGTTTCCTGAAAGTCTAAAAATCGCTACTGATTTAACGCAGGCATTAGCTGTGGCTAAGCATGTATTAATTTCCGTACCAAGCATTGCTTTTAGTGACATGCTGGAAAAAATTAAACCACTGATTGTAGCGGGTACACCTGTGAGTTGGGCTACAAAAGGGTTAACACCTGAAACAGGTCAGTTTTTGTATGAAACAGCCAGTGATATATTAGGATCTTCGCATGCACTTGCTGTTATTTCAGGCCCTTCTTTTGCAGCAGAAGTAGCAAAAGATTTACCCACAGCAATTACGACGGCATCGCTTGATAATGATTTTAATCAAGCACTTGCTTTAGCGATGCATAGCCCGACGTTACGTGTTTATACTTCTTCAGATGTATTAGGTGTGCAGATTGGTGGTACGGTAAAAAATGTCTTGGCAATTAGTGCGGGTATTGCAGATGGCTTAGGCTTCGGTGCTAATGCACGTGCAGCATTAATTACGCGAGGTATGGCAGAAATTTTACGTTTAGCAGCCAGTTTGGGCGCAAAAACAGAAACGATGTTTGGTTTATCGGGTATCGGTGATTTAATTTTAACCTGTACCGATGATCAAAGCCGGAATCGTCAGCTTGGTTTGGCTATTGGCCGTGGTTTAAGTGTTGATGAAGCAGTTGCAGAAGTTGGTAAAACAGTTGAAGGTATGAATGCCGCACGTGAAGTATTATTGCGGGCTCAGCAAGCGGGTATAGAAATGCCTATTGTGGAGCAGGTATGTAAAATCTTGTTCGAAGGGCAAGATCCCAGAGAGTCAGTTCAAGCATTATTGTGTCGGGAACAAAAGGCAGAAGCCACTAGTCCTACACAAACAGCGAATAATTAAAGAGGAAATTTTATGCGCAAGATTGTTAAATTAGGCAGAGTTGTTGCGGTAAGCATCATACTTGCTGGTGGAATAACAGCGTGTGGCGGTGGATTATTTACACCAGATAAGGCACCCACAGAAGACGATGTACTGCTAGGGCAGGAAGGTCGCACCTTGTGGGAATCAGGTCTGCAATATGTAAAAATTGTTAATCAGGATATATCGACAATACTCAATGAGCAGCCTGAAGCAATAAGAAGTGATGATATGCGTACAGTATTAAGCTCACTGTATGTTACCGAGAAGAAGTTATTTAATAAAACTGAAAATCCATTATTTTCTCGTAGTGAATTACCCATTTTGAGTACCGCCATTTCAAGTGGGCTAGGTCAGGCACAAGCAAATGAAGATGTTGATTTTGTCTCTATTGGTATTCACCCTGGCGCATTAGCAAAAGAGCGTAAAACAACGACTGGTCGCGTGTTTATCAGTGGTGGTCGATTGAATATTATCTTTGGTTTAGTGCATGAGCAATATAATGATAAAGATCCCTATACAAAACAACCGATAGATCGTCGAATTAATCCATTATTACCAGGAACACGTAAATTTGATTCTAAACCCAAGGTACGCATTTCTCAGGATAAAGGCATCGCCTATTATATCGATCCTAAAACAGGTAAAGAACGAAGTGACTGGATTATTATCGACATAGCAACGGTATTAGCAACAGCAAAAGAGCGTAAGACAGGTGCAACAGGTGCGGTAACACCTGAATTATTAGACGATATTGCACGTAGCAAGCAAGAAGCGGGTAACTTACGCCAAGATGTGGGTAATATGAAAGAAGTTATCTTTGATATGTCAGAAGAAATTGAACAATTGAAAAAACAAGTTGAAGAGTTAAAGGCAAAATCAAAGCCATAATTTTTTGACGGTAAAAAAATAAAGAAAAGGAGCTTCGGCTCCTTTTTTGTTTGCCCTGCGAAGCAGGCAAACCCAGCTTTCTGAAAGAAGAAGGCGTCACCCCGACCGAGGGGAAGACAATCTGATTTAAAGTGGCTTAGAAACCTTATAGGATTACTTGACCTATAAATCCTGTAATCCCTTTTAACGGCTAAAATAAGGTGCTGATAGAGAACGCCATTGCTCTACCCAGCAACAA
>CAYMPX010000375.1:0-2354 GCA_964392135.1 uncultured Methylomarinum sp. | reverse complement strand
ATACGTTTCATAAAGTTTGTTGACCATAACAATAAACAGCCATTGCCAGGAAGCCCCTTCAAATTAGGCAAAGGAACCTTTGATTCCAGATTTAACATAAAACAGGGTCAGTGCCTGGTCGGATCAATTCAACAAAGAACCTCTGAAAAGGCTGTTTATAGAATTAAACTCTTGCTAGATAATCAAGTTTTCTACTGCCAGACATTTCAAGGCGGACAGCATCAGGAAATTAATGTGCTATTACCTGCGGCAGTATTTGATAGTCAAAACCATACGGTTCAAATCAAAATCCATGATGAAAAAGACAAGTTATTATTAATGACTGTGCGAAAAGTCAAGCATAGCTACCATGGGACTATTGAAAATATCAGTTTTGAAAAAATGAGTGGCTGGCTTTATAACCAGCAACACCCTAATATTCCTGTTGAAATTGAATTAGCCATTAATGGCTCGAAAAAAATCCCTGCATCATGCAATATTTTACGACCAGATGTTCAGAAAAAACAGGCTCTAGCCACAGATAAAGTCGGTTTTACAGTTGACCTGCCTGATTCACTTGCACTCAAGCCATCAAGCTCAATCGAAGTTTTTATAAAAGGCACTGAGCATCGCATTCTAAGCAAAAAATATATTTTAACCCCCAAAGATATTGCTATTCGTTCTTTAATATCCGCCGCTGAACATTTAAATGCGTCTCAGAGTCATCAGCAAGGTATTACCTTGTCAGCAGGAATTGATGCCACCAGCGATGCAAACACCTGGGTGCGACAACAAATTATTGCCCCTATCATCAAACAATTACGACAAAAACCGGGACTATCCACTAATTTGCAGTTATCTATCAACCCGACAATTCAAGCACCGATCATTGAAAAGTCAGAGCTTATTGACATTATCATACCGGTGTATAAAGGTTATGATGAAACCATGGCTTGTATTGATAGCGTACTGGCTGCCAAAAATAAAATACCCCGTCAAATTATCGTCATTAACGACCAGTCTCCCGATGGTCGATTACGCTATAAATTGCAAGCCATGGCCAAGGAAAATCTATTTACATTGATTGAAAATAAAAAAAACCTGGGGTTTGTTGCTACGGTGAATATTGGAATCGGCTTACACAAAGACCGTGATGTTGTGTTGTTGAATTCAGATACCGAAGTTTACGATCACTGGCTTGACCGCATGCAGGATGCCGCACAGCAAAATAATAATATCGCGACAGTGACACCCTTCTCAAACAATGCAACGATCTGTAGTTTTCCAGAATTTAATCAGGATAACCCATTAACTCAAGCAATAAGCCCAAGACAACTGAATCAATGGTTTGCGGAATTAAATCACCAAAAATCAGTAGACCTGCCCACAGCGGTCGGCTTTTGTATGCTGATTAAACGTGAGGTTTTAGAAAGCATTGGTTATTTGGATGAAAAAACCTGGCAAAAAGGTTATGGTGAAGAAAATGATTTCTGTTTAAGAGCCGCAACATTAGGCTGGCGACATGTGCTGGCTGCCGATGTATTTGTGCCACATCACGGATCTGTTTCCTTTGCCGATGATAAACAGCATTGGCTAGAGACTAATCTAGCTAAATTAAATCAGCGTTATCCAGACTACCCTGCGACAGTACAGCGCTTTATTCTTCAAGACCCTATTGCAAAATATCGTAATACGGTTATCAAAAAAATGCTGCAACAACAATCAGGTCAGCATATTTTGTTTGTTATGCACAATCTGGGGGGAGGTGCAAAAACCAATGCAGACCAAATGGCAGCCCTGCTGAATCAACAAGGTCATGCTGTTTTAGAACTGGTCGCACAGTCAGAAACACAATGGGAATTAAAAGACCCAGTCGGTAAATTGTGCTTAAAATATCGCTATCCTGAAGATTATCCGCAATTAGAAGATGATTTAAGTGAACTGGGTGTTTGGCGTATCCATTTTCATCAGCTCATCGGTTTTCCAAAACAGATTTGGCAGTTAGCAGACAGATTATCCTGTGCCTATGATTTCACAGCGCATGACTTTTTACCCATTTGTCCACGTATCAATATGATTGATGAAAGCGGACATTATTGCGGACAGTCACAATATGACACGGACAAATGCCAGCGTTGCATTCAGTTAAATGGACTGCCTGAACTGCAAGACTTCGACAACTTATGGCAGCAATACCAGCAATCTGTCAGTTCATGGCGCGAACAATTTGAGCAACGATTGTCAGGCGCTGAAAATGTATTTTGCCCGTCTCAAAGTACAGCGAAATTATATAAAAGTCACTATGCATTAAAAAATATTCACGTTAAAGTACATCCAGAACGCCCGTTTAGCATTAAGAGACCAGAGATGACATG
>CAYMPX010000374.1:0-2364 GCA_964392135.1 uncultured Methylomarinum sp. | reverse complement strand
GCTCCCCTAACAATTGATGCGTTGCCGCATCAAAATGAAAATAATCTTGCGGTAAGTTGCTGATATGAACCAAGCCTTCAACATAGATGTTTTTTAATTCAACAAAAAAACCAAAACCGGTGACTGCTGTAATAATTCCTTTAAAATCTTCACCGATTTTGTCCATCATATATTCACATTTTAGCCAATTAACCACGTCTCTTGTCGCTTCATCGGCTCTACGCTCATTAGCAGAACAATGTTCACCCAATACCACCATATCAGGTATGCCATAGAAAAAGCTTTCAACGGGCTTATTGTCGATACAATGCTTAATGGCTCGATGCACTAATAAATCAGGGTATCGTCTAATAGGCGAGGTAAAATGTGCATAAGCATCTAAAGCCAAACCGAAATGACCTTTTATTTCAGGACTGTAAACGGCTTGAGACATAGAGCGTAATAAAACAGTTTGAATTAAATGTGCATCTGCCCTACCCTGAACAGAATTAATAAGATGCATGTAATCCAAAGGGGTTGGCTTATCGCCACCGTCCAAGACCAAACCCAGTTCATTTAAAAAACTTTTAAGTGTCAGAAGTTTTTCAGTCCCAGGCCCTTCATGCACACGTAATAAATGCGGCATTTTCTTGCGAATAAGAAAACGTGCAGCCGCCATATTTGCAGTAATCATAAACTCTTCAATAAGTTTATGGGCATCATTGCGCTGAGTTGGAACAATTTTCTGTATTTTTCTATCAGCCCCAAAGATAATTTGAGTATCTTGGCTATCAAAATCCATTGCCCCGCGTAACTCACGGCTTTTACGCATGACTTTGTATAAATTGTAAAGTTCTTGTAGCTGAGGAACTAAAGTGGCATATTTTTTAGATAGTGATTTATTACCATCGACTAGAATTTTAGCAACATTAGTGTAGGTTAAGCGCGCATGTGAGCGCATAACTGCATTAAAAAAACCTGACCTGATAATTCTGCCTTGTTTATTTATATACAGCTCGCAAACCATACATAAACGATCGACATCAGGATTAAGTGAGCACAGTCCATTAGATAAAATTTCCGGCAACATGGGAATCACTTGTTCGGGAAAATAAACAGAGGTACTTCTATTTTTAGCTTCAATATCTAACGCAGTATTAACTTGTACATAATGGGATACATCCGCAATAGCAACTAAAAGCTTCCAGCCCTTGGGAGTCTTTTTACAATAAACTGCATCATCAAAATCACGCGCATCTTCACCATCAATAGTGACTAAAGGTAACGCTCTAATATCAATTCGATTTTTTTTGGCTGATTCTGGAACATCTTTGGTTAAAGGTTTTATTTGTTCAGAAACGCTATCAGGCCATTGAAAAGGCAAATCGTGCGAACGTAGTGCCATCTCTATTTCCATACCCGGCGCCATATGTTTACCTAGCACCTCAACAATCTCACCTATTGCCTGGCGATGATTACTTGGGTATTGAATGATTTTTGCAACAACAATTTGATCTTTTTTAGCTTTACCTACGGCATCCGTCGGAATTTGAATATCCTGGGTAATTTTTTTGTTATCAGGCGCAACAAAGAGTAAACCTCTTTCTTTGATTAAACGCCCGACAACATGCTGGGTATTACGCTTAAGCACTTCAACGACAGCCCCTTCCCTACGCCCTTTTCTATCTAACCCCGCAATGCGAACAACCACTCTGTCGTTATGCATAAGAGACTTCATCTCTCTGGGTGATAGAAATAAATCTTTAGAGCCGTCATCAGGCTTAACAAACCCAAATCCATCTGCATGACCTAATACGCGACCTGCAATTAAATCCTGGCTATTGATCAAACAGTATTTCTGTCTACGATTAAATAATAACTGGCCATCTCTTTCCATAGCACGTAAACGGCGACGTAATGCCTCTAGATTATCGGCTGACTCTAGATTAAATCGTTGTGCAATTTGCTGACGGCGTAATGGTTGTCCGGCGTCTTCTATTAGCTGAAGAATAAGCTCACGACTTGGAATGGGGTTTTCATATTTTTCAGCTTCACGCTGAGCATAAGGATCTATATCAGGGGTAAAATCGTTTGTTTGATCAGATTTTGGAGGCATTATGTTATTTTAAGTTATATTAGGTAGCAAACAGCGCTTGAACCATCATAGCTTATAAATAATTTTTTTTATACGGTAAACTGTCCAATGTTCTATTGACAGCGCAACGGAGAATTAAATCTTGCTAAACCATCACGACTAAAGAGCCAGCCAGGGTTTAATTTAATTTTTTGATGGGTATTGCTTGATACAAAGCGAATGACAAGCCAAATAAATGGCGGAGAAGCAGGGATTCGAACCCTGGGAGGGGATAAACCCTCAACGGTTTT
>CAYMPX010000373.1:0-2393 GCA_964392135.1 uncultured Methylomarinum sp. | reverse complement strand
ATTAGATAAAAATAATACAGGAAAAACATTTGAACCATATCGCCATGAATGGTTAAGTTTAAGGATATTTCAAGCTTTTGTTAAAGGAAAATCAGATGCTGAATGGTTACAAAATCTACGTGATGTAGACAATAGAACTGAAAGTTTTGTTTTAAGAAACCTTGTAAAAGATGGTCTTGATGATGAAACGGATAAAATTTTTGATGACTTAGCACCATTAGCAAAATTGATTGCTTGGTTGGTGGTTTCTCACCATAGGCTACCCGTTTATCCACTTTCAAATGATTTCACTAATGATCCACAATATAAAAATATTGCTGGTTGGTTACATAATGAATTTGATGTTCTTTGGAATGCAACGAACCATTGCGGTGATTTTTCGCAACAAGATATAAAGACTAATTGGGTATTAAAGAACCGAACGCCTTTTAACAGTGCTTTATGGCAAGTAGAAGCAAGTGAACTAGCAAAGCAAGCATTGCAGATGCAAAAAGTAACAGGTGACTTATTCAATCAACGCTTTATCGCGCATATAGCAAGAATGTGTTTGATGTTATCAGATCACTATTATTCAGCTCATTCGGCTATGACTAAATGGCAAGATAGAAACTATAAATATTGGGCAAATACAGATAATCATAAAAACCATAAACAAAAACTAGATGAGCATAATATTGGCGTTGCTATAAATGCAAAACGTTTAGTTACTGCGTTACCAACCCTAAAAGATAATCTTCCGACTATTAAACTAACCGACAAATTCACCAAAGCGAACTTTAAAGATCAAAAAGAAAAACAATTATTTGGTTGGCAGGAAAGTTCATACCAGTTAGCAAAAAAATTAAGAAAAGAAACGTCAAAATATGGTTTTTTTGGTGTCAATATGGCATCAACAGGAAAAGGTAAAACAATAGCCAATGCTCGTATTATGGCTGGATTATCTGAAAAAGATAAATGCCGATTTAATGTGGCTTTAGGGTTGAGAACACTAACTTTGCAAACAGGCAAGGCATTAGCAAATATGCTTGATCTAAAAAAAGAAGATTATGGTATTTTAATTGGCTCTCAAGCCGTGCAAGAGCTTTTTGAAAATCAACAAGAAAAAGAATCAAGTAATTTTAACGGTAGTGAGTCTTCACAAGATTTAAGTAGAGATCAAGATGTTATATATGGCGGTATTGTTGATAATAAAATTCTTACTAAATGGTTAGAAAAAAGCCCAAAGATGCAAAAACTGATCAATGCACCTCTTTTGGTAAGCACTATTGATCATTTGATCCCTGCCACCGAAGGTGTGCGAGGAGGTAAACAAATAGCACCCATGTTACGACTTTTTACGTCTGATTTAGTGCTTGATGAACCCGATGATTTTGGCTTGGATGATTTACCTGCTTTGTGTCGTTTGGTTAACTGGGCGGCTATGTTGGGTTCAAAGGTGCTTTTATCGACAGCGACGATGCCACCTGCATTGGTGATGGCATTGTTTCAAGCATATCAACAAGGGTGGAAAACCTATACCGAAGTAAATAATAAAGAGGGCATGGAAGATAAAATATGTTGTGCTTGGTTTGATGAGTTTTCAACACAAAAAAAGATAATAAACGATGGTTTTGCTAAAAAGCATAATGAATTTATTAAAACTAGAATTGAATCATTATCAAATGATACTGTCATTTTACGCAAAGCGGCATTTTTAGAAATTAATGTAGATAAGCTTAGTGATGTAATCACCGTGATGGCAGATAAAATATCTCAAACAGCTCATGAGCTGCATGATAAACACCAGCAAGTTAATAAATTTGGGAAAAGTGTCAGTATTGGGTTGGTGAAAATAGCCAATATTAATCCCTTGGTTGAGTTGTCTAAAGTATTAATAAAAATTCCCTCTAAAGAAAATTATTGCATCCATTATTGTGTTTACCACAGTAATTTTCCATTAGCGATTAGGCATCATATTGAAAGTAAGTTAGATGCGGTTTTAAATCGTTATGATGAACAAGCAATATGGCAACAGAATGAAATACAACAGGCACTAAAACAAACTGAAAAACATCATATCTTTATTGTGTTAGCTACTTCAGTTGCGGAAGTAGGGCGAGATCATGATTATGACTGGGTAATAACTGAGCCAAGCTCTATGCGTTCACTTATTCAAATAGCGGGGCGTATTCAACGTCATAGAAAAAAACCACCGACAGAAAATAATTTTTTAATTTTTACAAAAAATATCAATGCTCTTAAAGGTAAAGAGTTTCCTTATGGTAAAAGTGTTTCTGGCTTTGAAGTAAAAGAAGCCTACGGAAATAAAGAGCGTAAGTTAATTGATAATGATTTAAGAACGGTGTTAGATAAAAAACACTTAGAGAAAATAAATTCAATTCCAAGGATAAAAT
>CAYMPX010000372.1:0-2439 GCA_964392135.1 uncultured Methylomarinum sp. | reverse complement strand
TAAATAAAAACAAACAATGAAAATGCGGCCAACCAACAATACGTTGATATCAATAAAAAGCTACCATACCAGTCAGGTAATATTGCTGGCATTAAAACACGAAATAGAGCAGCTAAATTAATTAAGGCAAAAGCTATTGCAATAGTATTGGATACCTTCATTGCACGACCTGTATGTCCTAAAGAAACTCTCGCCATCATCCCCAAGGTTAAAACGCCAATACCACCTACAGTAAAAGCATGTATTGCTAATGTTGATGGAACCATAGAAAATGATGCTAAAGCAACAAAACCAAAACCTAAGATAATCCAGGCATAGCCCATATAAAGCACCCATAATAAAGGCACATACCATATTCTCCGGTCATACCAACCTGCAACCCTTAATAAATTACTCGCTATTGATAAAACCGCACTAAGGCTTAAAACCATACCATCGACATCAAAAATCAATAACAAGAAAACCAATGCACTTGAAGCAATTGCAGCGACATCTAAACTAGAGTTTCTAATAGTCATTACTCCTTTTAATCCGCGCTCGGTAAAAAAAGGGAAAACGCGTCCAGCAATAATTAAAATCATCATTATTATAATTGCGATGACTACATTCAGACCTAACCCTGCAGAACTGTTAGTAACACCGAGAACTTCAGCATGAATAAATATATTACCGAGGGCCATTAACAATAACAAGACTATAAAAAAAAGGTTTTTGATATTACCTGATTTAATAATGGGCTTAGCAACAAAATAAGCCAGCGCCGGTAAAAAAGAAGCATCAATTAATGCAATTAAAAAGTCAGGTATTAATTCTGAATAAAAAGGTACGACACGCCCATAAATCCAAAGTAAACAAAGTCCTGCTAATTTATCCGCTTGTATCGTTTGAAACCCTGTCCAATTTTTTACTGCGGTTAACAAAAAACCGGCAATTACCGCAATGGAATAGCCCAATAACATCTCATGAGCATGCCAATAGCTATTAGGGTAATAATTATCTATCACTAATGAACCATCAAAAATGGATGTCCATAAGATAATTAAAAACAGTGCGAACAAACCTGCTAAAGCAAAAAATGCTCTAAACCCTAAAGCAAAAATTGGATATTCTAAAATTTGTTTATTCATGCGCTATCTTCCAGCCAATTAATTTCTGCATTTGAAAAACCTGCAATTATACGCAATTCTCTGTTAAAAGGGCCTTTTGGTTTACCATTATAAAATTTGCCAAGCAATTCTTTATATTTTTCTTCATGATTTAGACCTTTCTGCTCACAAAATGTTTTAAACCAATAGGAACCCATTGCAACATGCCCTATTTCATCTTCAAGTATCCGGGAAAGCAAATTGACACTTTTTTGATCACCTTGTTTTTTAAATTTTTCTATCATTTGTGGCGTTATATCTAACCCTCTGGCTTCCATACAACGAGGAACAATAGCAAGACGCGCCAATACATCATTTTGAGTATCTTCTGCATGTTCCCATAAACCATGATGAGCCGGTAAATCACCATAATTCACCCCCATTTCTAATAAATGTGCTGTTAATAAGGTAAAATGCCGGGCTTCTTCATCTGCAACTTTCAGCCAATCCTGGTAAAATTTATCCGGTAAGCCTCTAAAGCGATACAATATATCCCAGGCTAAGTAAATGGCAATAAATTCGATGTGTGCTAACGCGTGAAAAAAAGCAATTTTCCCCGTAGGGGAGTTTAGTCTACGCCGAGGCATATCTCTAGGCGCTAATAATTGAGGTTTATCAGGGAATTTTGTTGCAGTAATTGATAAAACCGGCTCTAATGCTTCAAAAGACAATTGATTGTCTAGCAATAATTGTTTAGCTTGCTGTGTGGTGTTAACTTTTTGCTCCACATCGACATGATGCAAACACAAACTTGCCATTGTAAAAATATTTTCCACTTTTTTTAATATGCTGAAAACGATCAATGTAACCTTTCTAATATTTTATTGCAGTTTAATATTTTGGTTATCATCACAATCAGCCTTACCTACTCCCATGTTATTTAGTCATCAAGATAAAATCTATCATATGGGTGCTTATTTTATAATGGGCATATTGGCATGGCACTTTTTTAAAGATTACCTAAAAAAACCAAATACATTATTTATTACCAGCTTATGTTTTTGCAGTTTGTATGGTGCATCCGATGAGTGGCACCAATCGTTTGTAGCAGGAAGAGAGGCAGATATCCTGGACTGGCTTGCTGATACTCTAGGCGCATCAATGGCACTCAGCAGTAGAGTCTATTTAAAATAGCTATTTTGTAAGACATTGAATGATAAATCTTTAATTTTTCAGCTCTTAATTCACATTAAGAGCTGAAAACACATGGTTATCTGATTACCTCAAGACTACATTTATTTTATTGAAATATAGTTTCAAAAGAATATCCACCGCCTTCCAATATTTCTTTTAA
>CAYMPX010000371.1:0-2443 GCA_964392135.1 uncultured Methylomarinum sp. | reverse complement strand
TAATGAAATTCTCGACTTAGCGAAAATTGAATCAGGTAAATTAGATCTTAACGTACAACCCTTACAATTAAACTATCTACTGCTCCAATGTATTTCACTTATACATCCGTTAGCAAATAAGTGTAACGTTAACATTGTCGATAGCATCACTTCCCAATCTCAATTTTCGTTAATGGCTGATATGTTTCGCCTAAAACAAGTTATCATCAACTTAATGTCTAATGCCGTTAAATATAATCGGCCAGATGGAACACTAACACTTAGCTGTGCGACATCGAAATCAAACTTTTTGAAAATAAGTATCACTGATACCGACAATGGAATGACACAAGAACAATTAGAGAAACTGTTTAAACCTTTTGAGCGCTTACAGAATAAATACTCAGATATCGAAGGAACAGGGATCGGCTTAAGTATCACAAAGCGACTTATAGAAGCAATGGGCGGTTCAGTTGGTGTTAGCCGCACTGTTGGCAAGGGTAGCTGTTTTTGGATTGAACTACCCATTACATAAACCCAGAATTCGCCAACACAATGTTGTGTTGTTTCATTCTGCGCTGAATTAGGGTTTTATACAATGAGATTTAGTTGGCATTAAAATCGGTGCTATCTGAATTTTCCTGGTCACTGCTGTACACCAAAAATGCGGTCACTTCCGCTTCCACGGTTTTTTGGTTTTCTGCAAATAAATCACAGTGTAAAGTGTAAATACGTTGATTCTTTATCTGGGTCACTTTAGCTGTTAGAGTTAATGGCGAGGCAACGGGGGTCGGTTTTAAATACTTGATATGTAGCGTTCCTGTAGCAAAACGATATTCGGGATCTGAGCCTAGTGGCCGGTTTTCATTACGGACTGCAGTCGCCATGGCAGAGGCCATGCAGTGACAATCGATAAGCGTTGCAATAATGCCGCCGCATGTAATCTCTGGCCAGCCTTGATGTTTTTTTTCCGGTTGCCAAATACAAACACAGTCATTGCCCTGCCAGTAACTTTTAATTTGTAAACCATCCGGATTGCTGTGACCACATCCAAAACATACATCACCGGGCATATATTTTTGGAAAAAATCATCTGTGTGCTGACTATGAGGTTCCATGATTTATTCCTATTCAGATAGTTCCAGGTCTTTCAGCAAGGTTGCCAGAAATCTTGTCGCTTCTCCACCCGTCACGGCACGATGATCAAAGGTGAGTGATAAAGGCAAAACTTTATGTGATTCAAACTGATCTTTGAGCATAACAACGTGCGCTCTGATCTTGCCAGCACCTACGATGGCAACAGTGGGTGGTACGATGACAGGATTGGCATAACGCCCGGCGAAAGTGCCAAAGTTGGATAAAGTGATGGTATGCCCCCGCATTTTTTCAGGCGGAATGGAGCGTTCTTTGACGGCTTGTTTAATTGTATCAAGACCCTTTCTCAAGTCTTTGGCTTCCCGTTCTGCGATACGATTAAGGACTGGCACAAACAAGCCTTGTTCTGTATCAACTGCAATACCCAGATCGACCTTATTATGCAATATTCGGGCAACCGCATGGTTGTCGTACCAGGCATTGAGTGCTGGCTCGGCTTTACAGGCAATGGCAATGGCTCTAATTAAGCGCATGGTAATATCGGCATGGTTATCCCAGTTATTAATGTCGGCATCATCGTTGATGGTGACCGGTACCACCTCACTGTGAGCCTGGCTCATGGTTAGAGCCATGGTTCTGCGAGCACCTTTTAACGGTATCATTTCTCCGGATTCTTTGATCAGTTTTGCAACCCTTTTTATATCGTCGGCAGTAATGGTGTTATTTTTACCGCTGGGCTTTACCATGGCCAAATCAATATTCAGTCGGGTAGACAGCGCTCTGACTGCGGGTGTTGCTTTAAATCCGCTAGAGGTGGGGTGACTGACAGAGATCGGTGCTTCCGTTACAATAGTGTCACCCACTTTTACTTCGCCGACTACCGACCCGGCATCCTGTTTCGCTGCTGTTTCGCTGGCAAACTCCACCAGTGGATCGCCAACCTGAATAATATCACCTGTCGCGCCATAGAGCTGTTGAATGATGCCATCCTCCGGGCTAGGCAGATCAACAATTGCTTTGGCAGTCTCAACTGACAGTAGAATATCATCCTGCTTCACTTTATCGCCATGGCCTACAAACCACTCAATGATTTCGGCTTCCTGTAAGCCTTCGCCAAGGTCTGGCAAGTTAAAGTAACTCATGTATCCTCCAGGGTTCTGTTCACGGCAGCAATAATGCGTTCAACGCTGGGCATATAGTCTTTTTCAAGATTAAACAAAGGCATGATGGTATCGTAGCCGGTCACTCGCTCAATCGGTGCAAACAGGCTCATTAAACCTTGTTCTGCTAGTTGCGCGGCTATTTCAGCGCCTACACCGCAGGTTTTGGCTGCCTCATGAATAATCACACAGCGACCGGTCTTGGAGAC
>CAYMPX010000370.1:0-2445 GCA_964392135.1 uncultured Methylomarinum sp. | reverse complement strand
TGATAATGACCTGAATAGAGATGGTTTTCGTGATGATGACTTGAATAGAGATGGTTTCAGTGATGGAAATGACAGTGAAACCAGGAATGATAACAATGAAACCAGCAATGACAACAATGAAACCAGTAATGACACATCCTCTAATCGATAAGGGTGGAAATACCGGTACGGTAACAGGCGATATGCTCTGGGTAGAGCTTTAGTTTATGTTGACTAGCCTAAGTCCTTAGGGACTACGTTATTGTTGTCATGGTACGTTGGAATGTACATGCAAGTTCCAACCTCGACTGCCACCCTCTAAACAGTCCTGTTTTTCTCGTTCCCACCGTCCTCGGTGGGAACGCATACGGTGCTTATATCTGGCTCAGTCTGTATTTCCTCGGTCGCCGAATGTTCCCGACAACGGCGACACTCCAGCCATCCGAGACCATCACGGGAGTTTTCACGTTCAAAATCAAGCCTTATTTTCTTTTTTGAATTTCTTGTAGAATTATGGCTATGCTGTAGTTATGGCTACTATAAACCCCGTCTATACTTCGCGCGGTCACGGATGCGGAATTTATAGCGCGTTGATTTTTGTCGATAGCAAGGCACTGAAACTGGCGCATAGCAAGCTACGCAACTGTTTCAGTAACGCAGTCTATCGGCAAAAATCAACCGATAGAAAACGGCATCCGTGATGACCGCGCGAAGTATAGTTAGAAACCAATAGTTTTTTCAGTTTAAACATTAACAGTTCTTGCATTGCAAAATTTGTTTTGAGCCGGCTAATTTTAAGCTTTTTTGAGAGTAAAAATTTAAACTATAAAAACTATGGTTTTCAAAATGGTTGGGGTTTATATTGTTTTTTTTGCTTTTAAAGTCATACAATGTGATGTTTTTCAAGACTTTTTTATAAAACAAAAAATATGGATATTATCCAGGCTATTGCTCTTGCCTTGTTACAAGGTTTAACTGAATTTTTACCCGTTTCTAGTTCTGCGCATTTAATTTTATTACCGGTATTGCTGGGTTGGGAGGATCAAGGTTTGGCGTTTGATGTGGCCGTTCATGTCGGTACGTTAATGGCAGTCGTGGCTTTTTATCGTAGCGATTTAATACAGATTATAGCGGCATGGAGTCGTTCTGTTGTGGGTAAGGGGATGACCGATGATGCAAGACTTGCATGGTATGTGGTATTGGGCACCCTGCCTGTGGGGTTGGTTGGCATCATTTTACCTGATATGGTGGAAACGGTTTTACGCTCACCGTTGGTGATTGCAGCAGCCACTATTGTATTTGCCCTGTTGCTTTGGTTTGCAGAAAAACAGGCGAAAGAACAAAGAACAACTATTACCTTATCCGATGCGGTGGTGATTGGTTTATTTCAAGCGGTGGCACTTATTCCAGGTACCTCACGTTCAGGTATCACGATTACTGCCGGTTTAATGACTGGGTTAAAGCGTAAACATGCGGCGCGTTTTTCTTTTTTATTATCTATTCCGGTGATTACTTTAGCCGGCATGCTCAAAGCGTTGGAGCTGTACAAAGCGGCAGAACCTGTGATGTGGGATCTGATTTTTATTGGCGTGTCCTTATCCGCAGTGGTTGCTTATTTTTCGATTGCCTGGTTTTTAAAATTACTGGATAAGATAGGCATGATGCCTTTTGTCTATTATCGCTTACTACTCAGTATCTTCCTGTTCGCCGTATTTTTCGGACATTTTTAGTAATACAAAAACAGCACCTGTTCCGCCTGATTTAGGCGGGGTGGAACAAAATGCCTGTACCTCTTTATATTGACGTAACCAAATATTAATATCATTTTTTAGTACAGGTTCGTTATTGGAGGAGCGGTAACCTTTACCATGCACAATATGGACACAGCGATAGCCATCTTCTACACTAAAATGTAAAAAACGTGATAATTGATGTTTTGCTTCTTGACTGGTTAAACCATGTAGATCAATTGAAGCATCGAGACCAAAATAGCCTTTGCGTAGTTTCTTTAGTACATTTTTTTGTAATCCCGGGGCGAGAAAACTGAGGCTGTCTTCTTGAAATAGCTTTTCAATGCCACTATCGGGTATTTTATCAAAATTGTTTTTGATCTCTAACGGCTTTTCTTGCGGGTAAGGTTTCGGCTTATCGCTGGGCGTTAATATTAAGGTGTTGCTTTCTATGGCTTTAACCTTGCCGATTGATTGCCGAAATAAAGCAGAATCTTCTGCTGAAAGTGTTTTTTTTGTCACGATAACTGAATGAAATCTATGTTTTTTTGCTAAGATGATTGATTCTATAGCGTTTTGATTTAAAAATCTCCTTTGTATAAGAGGTTAGCTTATAAAACGAGGCTATTTAAGAGATGATTTTAGTGAACTATTGACATTTAAATGAGGGTTTTAGTTTTATATGCACATTCTATTAAGTAATGATGACGGATATTTGGCAACAGGTTTATGTGCT
>CAYMPX010000369.1:0-2460 GCA_964392135.1 uncultured Methylomarinum sp. | reverse complement strand
CTTTATTTGTCATGGTTCCACTCCACTTACTAATCTAAAGCCTTTCTCAATGTGAATGACTTCTTAAAACAAAAAAGGCAGCTTCAAATGAAACTGCCTTTTTTCAAATAACGGAGCATTTTATAACGTTATGACTATCTAAGCAAAAGTTACTTAAACCATACGTTTGTTATGCTGCAAAATTAGCGGCAACAAAATCCCAATTTACTAAACCCCAAAATGCTTCAACATATTTTGGACGCGCATTGCGGAAATCGATGTAATAAGCATGTTCCCAAACATCACACGTTAACAATGGCTTTTGTCCAGCTGTTAGAGGGCTACCCGCATTGCTTGTATTTACAATTTCAATACTACCATCAGCGTTTTTAACTAACCATGTCCAACCTGAGCCAAAATTAGTCGCTGC
The DNA here is from genome assembly GCA_964392135.1 of uncultured Methylomarinum sp. GTDB lineage: Bacteria > Pseudomonadota > Gammaproteobacteria > Methylococcales > Methylomonadaceae > QPIN01. The sequence goes on along the minus strand of CAYMPX010000369.1, from coordinate 2,051 downwards.
TGATGTTGAAAATTTAGCTTTAAATTCATCAAAAGAACCAAAAGTTGAATCAATCGCCGCAGCTAAATCACCAGAAACAGCATTTTTAGCATCTGGAGTTAAACAGTTCCAATAAAATGTATGATTCCAAATTTGCGCAGCATTATTAAAAATACCGCCGCTTGCTTTTGTGATAATTTCTTCTAATGATGCACTTTCAAATTCAGTACCCGGTACTAAATTATTTAGATTATTTACATAAGTCTGGTGATGTTTACCATAATGGTAACTAATTGTTTCTGCAGAAATAGTAGGTTCTAATGCATTGTCTGCGAAAGGTAATGGGGGTAATTCAAAAGCCATGGTGGAATCTCCTAAAAAATAATAACTGAGTATTTAACTTGGTCATTCTAGATGAGCAAGCAAAGCAAAGCAAGTGAGGTAAAAAATTAGTTTATTCACTTCCTTTAAAAAGTGATATTAAATCCAGGTCTAGGCCCATAAGAATAGCATCTTCACGCCCTTCTTTGGCAGGGTAATAATTTTTCCGTACTGACATTTCATTAAAACCAGACTGAAGATAAAGTTGCTGAGCTCGATTATTTGAACTTCGTACTTCTAAAACAATCAATACAGATGAAATACTATTAGCAAAAGTAATCACATGATTTAATATTTCACGTCCTAAGCCCTTACCTTGATATTTTTCTTTCACACATATATTAAGTAAATGTGTTTCATCGACAACTTTTTGCACCACCGTATAACCCTGAATCTCATTAAAATCATTAACAAAAACCCATGCTTGATTATTAGCTTTCAAACTATCTTCAAAGTTTTTAAGAGACCAAGGGAATTGATTGGCTTGTTGTTCAATATTAAGAACATTAACCAGATCGTCCGAAGTCATTTCTCGGTATTTCACTATTGAATTAATGCTTGTTTAGCGAGCTGCAAGTCTTGCCATGCAAGTGCTTTCTTTTCAGGGTGAACCAATAATTCAGCTAAGGAAAAACTAACAACCGTTGAAATTTGTGAGTTGAGTGTTTTATGAACAGCATTACGACTAACATTCTCACCCAGTAAGGATTGTGCTAACGACTCACCTAATACAATTAATATTTTGTTCTGCGAAGGTACATTGTGTAGCTGAGCTAATTGATCAGAATCTATTATCGCAACTTGGTTCTGTTCAATGCCGATAGAAAACAACATTGCATGTAATAATTGGCGAGCCTGTTCACTATAATTTTGGCCATCAATAAGGACAACCCAGTCACAATTTAATAACTGCTCACTGGGTTCTTGCTCAACGACCGATATAGCCTGCTCAGATTCATTAGAACGGAATTCCCAGACAGGGATCCCCATCTCATTAAGTGAGGATAACTGTCTGGAAGTTAGATCCATTAAACTTGTGGGTGTGCGCGATCAACGGGCACTAAAATCTTATTTAGTGCATTAATGTAAGCTTTAGCTGATGCAATCACAATGTCGGTATCAGCACCCTGCCCACTAACAATGCGTCCACCTTTTTCAAGGCGTACATTAACTTCACCTTGGGAATCAGTACCACTAGTAATATTATTCACCGAATAAAGTTGCAACTCCGTTTTACTTTGTACAAGCTTTTCAATAGCACATAATGCCGCATCAACAGGGCCACTTCCTGCCATTTCAGTTTGTTTTTCTTCACCATCAATACACAATGTGACAGAGGCAACAGGTGTTTCCCCTGTTTCACTGCACACTTTTAATGATGTTAAAGCAATTCGTCCATTATCTAATGTAACAGTATCACTCACTAGTGCTTGTAAATCCTCATCAAAGATCTCATGTTTTTTATCTGCTAAGGCTTTGAATTTTCGGAAAACTTTATTTAACTCGGCTTCCGTCTCAAACTCAGTTCCTAATTGCTTTAAACGTTCTTTGAATGCATTTCGACCAGAATGTTTACCCATCACCATGCGATTTTCATTCCAGCCCACATCTTCGGCTCGCATAATTTCATAAGTCTCACGATTCTTTAATACACCATCTTGATGAATACCAGATTCATGTGCAAAAGCATT
>CAYMPX010000368.1:0-2475 GCA_964392135.1 uncultured Methylomarinum sp. | reverse complement strand
GGCTGAGCCGTCAGATTTACAGTCTGATCCCTTTGGCCGCTCGGGAACCCCTCCAGAAGAGACTATTATGAAGAACTACCAAAAAATAGTCAATACTTATTTAAAAAAACTATTTTATTTTTCTTTAGACTACAAACAGTAGCTTTACAACAATTTACACTTTATTCAGAACATTCATTGCCGCAGCCATATCACCGGCAACAATTTTTTCCAGTTGCGACACCAGCAGACCGAAAGACTCTTCCATCAAAGCCACAGCCTCTTTAGATACATTGGATAAAACAAAATCAGCCACCTTTTTTCCAGCTGCTGGTCGACCAATCCCAACCCTTATCCGATAAAATTTCTTACCGCCCAAATTAGCAATGATATCCCGCAAACCATTATGCCCTGCGTGACCACCCCCCAATTTAAGCTTGACAACCCCAGCGGCCAGATCCAGCTCATCATGAACAACTAGAATCTCACTTATCTCAATCTTATAGTATCGAGCAATAGATCCTACCGACAAACCACTCTTGTTCATAAATGTTTGCGGCTTTAGAAAAAGTACTTTCACTCCACCGACAAAGGCTGTTGCAACAAACCCATGAAATTTGGGGTCGCTCAACCACTCTGAGCCGTACTTTGCGAGTAAAGCATCCAAAAACAAAAACCCGGCATTATGCCGGGTTTTTTGGTATTGCAGCCCTGGATTACCCAGACCAACGATAAGTTTAATCATCTTTAAGTAACAACTTTAAACTTATCCTTCTTCAGAAGCGTCATCTTCAGAAGCAAGCTCTTCATCATCATCATCTTTCGGTCCGCGAGTTTTCACTACTTGTGCCACCGTATGATCGTGTTCACCCTCTTGAGCCAAAGCAAGAATTTCTATACCTTCAGGAATAACAAGATCCGTAAGATGCACAGAAGTCCCTAACTCCACAGCGGACAAATCCACTTCAATATATTCAGGTAGATCAGCCGGTAAACATGAAATCTCAACATCAACCATAGCATGCGTGACAACACCGCCCATTTTAACACCTGGACATGTATCTTCATTTATAAAATGTAACGGAACATGTACTTTTAATGCGTGAGTCAAATCAACACGCATAAAATCCAAATGTAAAATTTGATTTTTTGCAGGATGTCGCTGAACACTTTTTAAAACCGCTTTTTCAGTTTTACCAGCAATATTTAAATCTAGAACATGAGAATATACTGCCTCATGATCCAAATGCTTTTGAACGTCATTGTGCCCTAAAACAATTGACTGAGGTGCTGCATCACCACCATAAACGACAGCAGGAACATGACCATTACGACGAGCCGCTCTTGCCGCGCTTTTACCTGACAGACCACGATTTTCAGCTACAAATTCAAACACGTTAGACATCTTTTTCTCCAAACTCGCTCTTACAAGCACTACACTATAATTTTATTTAATCCACATAGAGCGAACTTACCGATTCACTCTCAGCAATTCGTCTAATCGTTTCAGCAAGCATTTCAGCAACACTCAACTGCCTAATTTTACCAATTGAAAGCAACTCGTCATTCAACGGAATGGTATCTGTCACGATCAATTCATCAAGTACTGATTTTTTCAAATTGTCAACTGCCGCACCCGATAAAACAGGATGAGTACAATAAGCGACAACCTTTAATGCGCCATGTTTTTTTAACGCCTCAGCCGCGTGACACAAAGTCCCCGCAGTATCAACCAGATCATCAATCATCACACAAGTACGACCCGAAACATCACCGATAATATGCATTATCTCCGAAACATTCGCTTTGGGTCGCCTTTTATCAATAATCGCCAAATCAGCATCATCCAGCCGTTTTGCCAAAGCTCTTGCTCTAACGACACCACCCACATCAGGAGAAACAACAATTAAATCTTTATATTTTTGCCGCCAGACATCACCCAGCAATAAAGGAGATGCATAGACATTATCCACAGGTATATCAAAAAAACCCTGGATTTGGTCAGCATGCAGGTCAACCGTCAATACACGATCTGCACCCGCCTTATCAATCATATTTGCAACTAATTTAGCTGTAATAGGCACTCTCGCAGAGCGCGTTCGCCTATCCTGCCGAGCATAACCATAATATGGCACAACAGCGGTTATACGTGAAGCAGACGCCCTTTTTAAGGCATCAATCATCACCAACAACTCCATCAAATGCCCATCAGCTGGAGAGCACGTCGGCTGAATAACAAAAACATCCTTACCTCGGACGTTCTCTTCAATCTCTACTACTATCTCTCCATCACTAAAGCGATCCACTGTTGCCATGCCAAGTCGCATGTTCAACTTCCTCACTATACCTTCAGACAAGGCTCTATTAGCATTACCAGAAAATACCATCATAGAGGCATCTTGCATTTAAGCACTCCGCTTGGTTTTATAAATGGAGATAAAAAATGGCTGGGCTGCCAGGATTCGAACCTGGGTATGCGGAGATCAAAACCCCGTG
>CAYMPX010000367.1:0-2476 GCA_964392135.1 uncultured Methylomarinum sp. | reverse complement strand
AAAGAAGGTATTTTCTCGGGAATTTCTTCGGGTGGTGCGGTTTCTGCGGCTTTGGCATTATCAAATGAACTGGAAAATGCAGTGATTGTGGCTATTATCTGTGACCGAGGTGATCGTTATCTTTCAACCGGTGTGTTTCCTGGTTAGCGCTCTATTGGACATGAGCTTTCAGTCTCACCCAAAGAGTCACTATTTGTGTCATTTGCTTACCCCATCAGACAGCGTATTTTAAATACGGTTAGCCGTTTATCATCCTCTGTGATTTTAGTTATTGCGTTATGCCTATTAACATCAATAGCGCATGCTTTTGATACATTCTCTATTGATGTTGAACAAATACAAAGCAATGACTGGCAATTAAAAGGCGTAAGTCTTGCGCTATTTGATATTGAGCAACAGACGCCAAAACTGGCTCTATCCATTAAGCAATTAGTGTTACCCAAACCTTTTACTGATATTACATTTTTTGATGTTCAGTGTTTGTCTTTTAATTGGCAGGACAATCAAATTGTATGTCAGCAAGGTAAAGCAAGCCTTAAATCCAGGTACTTCGATTCCTCTCCCTTTGACTTTTCCTTTGCTATTACTGAAAAACAAAGTCACTTCAGCATTAACAATCTCAGATTTTCCCAGGGTGTCATTTCAGTTCATGCAAAGGCTGGGTTTGAGGGCTGGCGCTTAAAACTCACATCTAAAGATATTCAACTGCAGTCGCTAAAGCCACTATTAGCCGAGTTAATAGATGATATAAGCGGTGGATCTGCCACTATTGATATTAACGCGACGGGAAATAATACTGGCGTTAATCAATTGCGGATTAAAGCGCTGTTTAACCAGGTTTCTCTACAGGCACGGCAAGGTGAAATTGCCACCGAAGCATTGAATTTCTCTCTGGATTTAACCGCAAAACAAAAGCAAGCTGTGTGGCAATGGCAAAATAATAATCAGATTTTGCACGGTGAGTTATATGTAGCGCCAATTTATCTGGAGATAAAACCATCAGGATTACAGTTAGATACTAAAGGTCTATGGCATAAAAAAGGGCTTATTGAATTACAGCAAGCCAAATTAATACAGCCAGATGTTGTTGAAATTAATGCCAGCGGGTTGATAACAACCCAGTCGGAGGATTGGCTTGATAAAGCTCATATTAATGGGCATGTGGAAAATATGGAACTTTTTACCCAGCAATATGTTATGCCATTTATGGAACAAACGGAATTAGAAGGTATTCAATTTAAGGGGCAATTTGAAACCGAAATTGATGTGAAGCACTCCGTGATACAGCAAGTAAGTGTTGCTATTAAACAGCTGGATGTGAGCGATGATAAAAACCGTATAGCCATAAATCAAGCTCAGGGTGAGCTGAACTGGTCTAAGACGAAGGGGTTAAGCAAGCCATCAAAAATCGTCTGGCATAAGTTAAAAATTAAAGCGATTCCTATAGAGGCAGGAGAGCTTGAATTCCTGTGGTTTGCTCAACAGCTTACCTTGTTAGAAAAAGCCCATATTCCTTTATTAGGGGGGGCTTTGGATATTAACCAGTTTAACTGGCGCAAGCATAATACAGAACAGCCTGCTGTCTATTTCTCAGGTGGTATCCATGAGCTGTCATTAGAACAACTATCGACTGCCTTGGACTGGACACCTTTGTCCGGATATATTAGTGGCAGTATTCCAAGTGTTGATTACAAAGATAAGACCTTAACGGTTAATGGCGGATTAACCATTAAGGTCTTTGATGGGGTGATTAAAATAAATAAATTAGCATCATCAGGACTCTTTACCGACTTCTCAAAATTTTACCTGGATATGGAATTAGATAACCTGGATTTATATGCATTGACCCAAAAATTCAAGATGGGCGAGATGGAGGGACGAGTCTCTGGTTTTATTACTGATTTATACTTGGAAAACGGATCGCCAGTCACTTTTTATGCCTGGATAGGCACACCCGATAATGATGATTCAAGGCATAGAATCAGTCAAAAAGCCGTGCAAAATATAGCCAGTATAGGAGGCGGTGGTGCGGCTGATGTGATCTCTAAAGGTTTTTTACGTTTCTTTGATAGCTTTGGTTACGAGCGCTTGGGCTTTGGCTGTTATCTTCATCAAGGGGTCTGTCAATTGATGGGGGTAGAAGCGGCTGAACAGGGTTATTACATTATTAAGGGTGAGGGTATTCCAAGGATTGATGTGCTGGGCTATAATCCGCAAGTAGACTGGGCAGTGTTAATGCAGCGTCTATCACGAATTTCTACAACAGATAATGTAGTGATTGAATAAGGTTGATTAAAAGTGCGGGGATTGTTAATTATATAGAGATTGACACAGAGTAGAGCGGACTTTTAATCATACCCGATTGAATAAACATTATTCGCACCAAGGGCGGATGCCTCAACAATAAGGCATATATAGCATCTACTTAAAATCTAAACCAAAGGGACTCATGGAACAGCTAACAGACTTAAAAGCC
>CAYMPX010000366.1:0-2495 GCA_964392135.1 uncultured Methylomarinum sp. | reverse complement strand
TTCGGCTTCAATTTTCATTTATTTCTCGATATTTGATGGTGAGGCTCATCTAACGACCCGCATCACCGGCAGCCCAAAGTGGCGCGGCTTTTGCGACAGCAAAAGGCGTGACGCTTTGGGCTGTCCGAGTGAATGCGATTGTTATGGGTTTGATTAACAAAGCCGTTTTTTAAATACACTAAACTTTAAAGCCACGACTTTAAATGCTTTTACTGTAACAGGGTGACCGCTGAACGGCGACTAAAATTTTCAATGTTTACCCGTGAATATAAAAAACATCCTTATTTCCAAAAACCAGTGAACTTGTTAAGCAGAACAGAATTGACTGCAAAATACTGAACAAAGCCCGCCCTGTTACCACCAACCCAACTCTTTAAACTATTGATGAGGGGTGGACTTGCCAAGAAAAGAAACGCGATATGGTTTCCGATTAGGCAGAGCCTTTTTAACACGCTTTATAGTCAGAATTTAGAACACATAACGACTTGCTCACTTGACGCTGGAGGATATACGATAAACTCTGGCAACAAACTGAACTTTGATAAAAAGTGACCTCAAAAAACGCAGCAGCTTCCAGCGGTCAAGTGCAGCATATTGTTAGCACACTGGACTAGGCTACTGGCTATATATTCTTTAAAGTAGAGTTCTTTTTTAAATGCTCTTAACTGTAACAAAGGAATGTATAACGCATTATTTTTACAGCACATTTTTTAATTTTAAAAAAACTAACATCAACGCACAAAACACTTTGTTACAACCGACCCAAACCTTTCAACCACTAAAAAATAGCAAAAAATGTAAGAAGGAAAACAAGATGAGCTACCCATTACAAATGAACTCTCTAACCGTAAACCTTTAATATTTCTAGTGTGCTAACGCCTTAGTCACTTGCCGTTGGCAGATATACTATGAACTCCGATAACACAATGACCTTTGATATAAAACTGACCTCCGCAAAAAAAACTGCGCTGCCAATGGTCAAGTGGACTAAATTGTTAGGTGAAATTATCTTGAAATGCTGGGTTACATTATTTCGCTTTGCTCAATAAGCTAATCCAGCCTACGTGCTAATAAATTTTAATTAGGTCTTTGTCATTAAGCCCATCAATAGCGTTACAAATTTTTACATCACTTATACATTTAAATTTTATAGTCGCTGTTGTGTCACTATAAAAATAAATTTCTTTAGTTGAAGCATCTCCATCAGATGATTCAAGAATCAAGTTTATAGATTTATTTCCATTAAAAGCTCCATAATAACCTCTCCAAACTTTCATATCATATGATAATTTTTCTAGACTACCCTGTTGAATAGAAGCCTTATGATAAATTGATTGCTGAGATATGTCACCTGCATAAAAATTAGAAACTGAATTTTGCTCTAATAAATTAATTGGGTATCCAGTAAACTTAATTTTTCTAGGAGGAATCCACGCAAGAAGTATTCGGTCGAAACTAAATATCTCTCCACTTTCTAAATTATGTAGGCTGATAGTACCATCTGCTGCTATAATTATACTTCTTGTTTCTTTTATAGCTGTAGCACACCCAAAGACTGTAGCACACCCTGAAGGTTTAGCCGTATCATCTTTAGAATTGATTACCATACCAGCAGTGGTATTTGGTATATTTAACCGGTTTTTAGTTACTAGACGCTCCCCTCTATCGTTAACAATCTTATTGTCAGGTGAAAGGTGGAATTTACCATTACGGGTATAACTATAAGTCCCAGTTTCTGATTCTAAAATAAAGAATCCATAACCACTGATTGCTAAGTCAAGCTCGTTATTTGTAAAATATATAGCTCCTTGTTCAGCTGGCGAAACAACCGCTTGATTGTCTTGTAACTCAGCGACAACAATGGAATCGTTTGATTGATGTATAGAATAAAAAATCCCTTGATTATCTTTCCATATACCAGAGAAATCCCCTCCTGCATAAATTATTGATGTAAAAAATGTAAGGGTTACAAAAAACATGTACTTCATAATTACTCCTAAAATAGTTACATGATGTGTCAATAAAAAGCTTCACTTTAAATATTAAGCAACATTCATACCAATTTATATATTATTTGAATTAGTTTGTTCTTGAATAAACAGTGCCATACCAGAGTACTAAATTATCCCAGTTGTTATACCCAGAAAATGTTTGTACCGCTGCCCAAGTGTTTCCATCTCCTAAATTTGGAATTTTAAATTGAGCCCAGCCAGTAGTTCCTGAACAACTACTAGTAATATCTGAAATTGGATATGTTCCAAGAGTTGTATTATCTTCATTTTTTATTGTTACAGTATTAGTAAAAAAGTTTGGAGACATTTTTCCTCTGACCAACCCCAATAATTCACCTGAATAGGATACCATCCACTCCACCCTGGAGGAGCAGGAGGTAAACAAGCACTGGATACAGTATTAGAAAAGAATAAAAACAACAGAATTAAAACAATTTTTTTCATAAAAAACCTCTTATTATTGAATAACTGGAGTACTAACGC
>CAYMPX010000365.1:0-2506 GCA_964392135.1 uncultured Methylomarinum sp. | reverse complement strand
GCTTGATTTCACTGAACCTTCAGGTTTCAATAACTAAAAACTTGAACATCGAGTTAAAGAAATCCACTATGTTTTTACCAATTTAAGACGAGTGTCTAGCATTACATTTTGTGTATATTCAGGCACAGCATCTTAAATAATAATTAACTGAGAATACTTGAATAAAAGGACTCACCACTTTAAATGGCAATAAAAAAGAACGAACTTTACTCTTCACTCTGGGCGAGCTGCGATGAACTGCGCGGCGGTATGGATGCTTCTCAATACAAGGATTATGTACTGACACTGTTGTTTATGAAGTATGTGTCCGATAAATATGCCAATGACCCTTATGGCATGATTGAGGTGCCAGACGGTGGTTCTTACGCTGACCTAATCGCTTTAAAAAACGATAAAGAGATTGGCGATAAAATTAATAAAATTATCGGTAAATTAGCAGAAGTCAATGACCTCAAAGGTGTCATTGATGTTGCTGACTTTAATGATGAAGATAAACTCGGTAAAGGTAAGGATATGGTGGATCGCCTTACCAAATTGGTGGGCATCTTTCAGGGCTTAGACTTTGCCGGTAATCGTGTTGAAGGCGATGATCTACTGGGTGATGCTTACGAATACTTAATGCGCCATTTTGCAACAGATTCAGGTAAAAGCAAAGGACAGTTTTATACGCCTTCTGAAGTTTCGCGTATTCTTGCTAAAGTCGTGGGTATTACGGGTGAAACGAATCAAGATAAAACAGTTTATGATCCTACTTGTGGCTCAGGTTCCTTATTATTAAAAGCCGCTGATGAAGCGCCGCGTGGTCTGACGATTTATGGTCAGGAGATGGATAATGCAACGGCTGCCTTAGCGCGCATGAACATGATTTTGCATGATAATGTATCCGCTAAAATCTGGCAGGACAATACTTTAGCCAGTCCTCAATGGAAAGATGCTGACGGCAATCTAAAAGCGTTTGATTTTGCCGTTGCCAATCCGCCATTCTCGTTTAAATCATGGAGTAGTGGCATTAATCTCACTAATGATGAATTTAAGCGTTTTGAATATGGTGTGCCACCTGATAAAAACGGTGATTTTGCTTTCTTACTGCACATTCTTAAATCACTTAAAAGCACGGGGAAAGGTGCAGTCATTTTGCCGCATGGGGTTTTATTCCGAGGCAATGCCGAAGCACGTATTCGTGAGAAATTAATTCATCAAGGTTATATCAAAGGCATTATCGGCTTACCTGTGAACCTGTTTTACGGTACGGGGATTCCTGCCTGTATTATTGTAATGGACAAAGAACAGGCAGCAGCTCGGAAAGGCATTTTTATGATCGATGCTAGTAAGGGCTTTATAAAAGATGGTAATAAAAACCGTCTGCGTAGTCAGGATATTCATAAAATAGTCGATGTATTTACCAAACAATTAGAGCTTAAACGCTTTAGTCGTATGGTGAGTTTTAGTGAAATTGCTGATAATGACTTTAATCTCAATATTCCCCGTTACATTGATAGCAGTGAAACAGAAGATCTACATGATTTAAGTGCTCATTTATCAGGCGGTATTCCCAATGCCGATATTGATGCGTTGGATGCCTATTGGCAGGTGTTTCCTACACTGCGAGCCACATTATTCAAAACAGCAAGAGAAGGTTATAGTGATTCTTTAGTTGAGCCTCAGCAAGTTAAAACCAGCATTCTTGAACATCCAGAATTTAAAGTCTTTGCAGCAAAATCCTTGGTGATTTTTAAACAATGGCAGCAACTAACCCAACTGAAAAACATAGCTATTGGCGATAAACCGAAAGCACTGATTGATCGGCTGTCAGAAAGTTTATTAAACGACTATGCCGAAGCGGATTTACTCAGCAAATACGACATTTATCAAATCCTGATGGATTACTGGGAAGAGCTGATGCAGGATGATGTTTATGTATTAACTCAGGATGGCTGGGCGGCAGGTAAACAATTGCGTGAATTAGTGGCCAAAAAAGGTGAGAAATTAAAAGAAATACCTGATTTGATTATTAATAAAGCCAAATACAAGGCTGAATTAATCCCACCGGCTTTAATCGTTAAACGTTATTTTCAGGCTGAACAAACCGCACTTGAGCAACTGCAAGCAAAATTAGATACTGCGACTCAAACGCTAGAAAACTTTATTGAGGAGCATAACGGTGAAGAGGGCTTATTAGTCGATGCACAAACGGATGCAGGGAAAATAACTAAAGCCAGTGTCGCAGCACGATTAAAACTAGCGATAGATGTTGATGAGATTGGCGTATTAAATCAGTGTAAACAATGGATTGAGGCAGAGGCCAAAGCCAAGAAAGCAGTTAAAGACGAACAGGAAAAACTGGATAAACAGGTGTTTGCCAAATACCCCAAACTGACGGAAGAAGACTGCAAAACTCTGGTAGTGGATGATAAATGGTTTGCGCTATTAAAAAGCAATATTCAGGCAGAGATTGAAAGGGTTACTCAACAATTAGCCAATCGGGTTAAAACCTTGGAGGAGCACT
>CAYMPX010000364.1:0-2533 GCA_964392135.1 uncultured Methylomarinum sp. | reverse complement strand
ATTCAGTCAACAAAGGTAACGCCACGATTGCCCTTGGAAAAAATAATACAGCAACAACCGGTTCAGTCACCATCGAATAATGGTAGTCAGCCCGAAGTGGAAGTTAGTTAGACAGGGATGTTTTTTTTATTTCGAGGAGAATGTCATTAATAATATGGTTCTGCCGTAAAGGTTAGTAAAATCGTAGAATGACATATTCAAAATATCTCTTTTTGGGCATTGTGTAAAAATAAGCCGTTAGGTTTTTCACTGAGTACATTATTACTTGAAGTCTTAATAATACATTCCCAAACTATAACCCCATCAACAACATCTATTGCTGATTCATAATTAAAAGCATTAAGTAAACTAATGAAATGGTCATTTAACAAAGCTAATGCCTCTGGCTTTTCTGCTGGAATAAATCTGTTTTTTAATTGTTTCGGAGGTGAACAGCTTTTATCTAACCAAATTTGAGGGTAAGTTTTAATGTTATAACCTTGTGAGGAAAGAATCTCGGCAACATAAGGTTTACCTTTTGAAAAGTCCCAATTGACTTTTTTCAAACTATGTAAGCCACCCAATAAAACCAATATAGGTGTTTCACTAACCTGCTCTGCCAATTTTATAGCCATCCATTCATCACGTCTCAAGTCGATATCATCACCTGCATCAATAGCAATAAGTTTTAGACATTTACCTTTTTTCTGAAGTTTAACCAGGTCATTAATCATTTTACGGAATGCTGGATGATCAATCATTGGTGCAATTTCAAGATTAGATGTCACCGCCCTACCCTGCTTTATTTGATCAATTATTGCCTGCTGGTTACTTGCAATCTCCAGTCCAACTGTAAGGCATTTGTTCTGTTTTAAATGATCAGATATTAATCTTTGGAATAGGGCGATAGATTCAGGGTGTTTGTGGTTTCACCGATGATAGTGATAGTGTGGGATTTTATTTCATTAGCGATGCTGGTATCACTACCTGCAAAAGATAAAGCAGGTATTGATAATAAGAGTATTATTTCAATTAATCTTTTACTCATTATTTCATTTACTCTTTTATTTATTTGAGTGTTTACTCAAATACTCATTGAATATTTTTATAGTCAAACCATTAAGCTTTACACCTTCTTTAACCGCTTGTATTTTCATCTCACGGTGTAATGTCTCAGGTATATCAACATTAAAACGCTGCATTTTTACTTCCTTTGGTTCAATTTCTTGAACTGATTCAATCGCTTTTTCTTTTTGCGTTTTATTTGAGCTAGGTCGTCCTGCTGCTAACATTCAATAAACTCCTTTAATTCTTTTACTATGCTATTTATTTCTTTGGCGGCATCGTTGTTTGGCTCCATATCCAAAACACTAGAACCAATAGCTGCACTTTTAGCATAAATTACTCGTTGTGATGTGAAGCTTTTAAATACAGGTAAGTCATACCCTAATAATGCCTCACCAATCTCTTTACTTAATTGAGTATTTTTTATAGATCGTGAAATGACAAAAGATGCTTTAGGAAAGCCATCTGTAATTTCTTGCCTAGCCTTGATAATATCTACTAAATCCTCACACGCCCAAATATCGTAAGGTGAAGGCTGAACAGGAATCAAAATAACATCAGCACACTTAATAGCAGAAACTGCTAATTCTGCAATTTGAGGTGCACCATCAATAATAATCCAATCTTGATTTTCTTTTATAGCCTGAATGTCTTTTGATAATGTCGGTCTATCCAAACCAATAACAGGAACTAAGTCCCCATCACTTGCTGCATTCCAATCTCTAGCACTGCCTTGTGGATCAGAGTCAATTAATAGAACGCGGTTATCATCTATCAATTGCAATGCACGCGCTAGATTTGTTGCAAGCGTTGTTTTCCCTGCTCCACCCTTTTGATTTAGTATTGCAATAATTTTACTCATTAGTGTTTATACTCATTTACTCAAAAATTCATTTTATCATGGGAGTAATTGAATCGTTAATCATTTACACTTTTACTTAAATGAGTAAAAGTGTAAATGATTAATTTTAGCCCGCGACATCCGAACACTAAAGCCCACCAATAACCACGAAAAAACAAAAGCATGAGAACTATTGAGCAAGGGATGAACTTGGGTAGCAATTAAATATGGGCTTTGGTGGGCGGGGGAGGGGGCGGACATCTAATAAGTATGCCGTAGGCACACATTATTGGGATTGCGTAGCGCAGGGATAGCAAACTTACGGCTGGTATTGAATTTGATTAAGCACACAGGAGACTTACGAGGTGGTTAGCATGGATGCTTACCACCACTGCCAGGGATCGCCTTTATCAAATAAACTTCTGGGCGATAGACGAGCTATGCTTCAGCATAAACAGGGGGATGCAACATAAGAATTAGGTAATATTTGACAAGCGCAATAATCCGCTTATAATAGGATTTAGCTAGAAAATATGATTTACCCTTGTTTTACCACTTCGATGTCTCTCCAGTTTGTTCCGTAGTTGCTCGTCCTGTTCTTCATTAAGTAATTTCAACGTTATCAGCTTTACCCGCCTTACGAGGCAT
>CAYMPX010000363.1:0-2537 GCA_964392135.1 uncultured Methylomarinum sp. | reverse complement strand
AATACCACTTAACCGTCTTAACAATACCGCTATCAAAATTCTCATCGGCTTGCCAATGAAGAGCGCTCTCAATCTTGCTTGCATCAATGGCATAACGCATATCATGCCCCGCACGATCTTCCACATAATTGATCTGGGTTTTATAACTCCCGCCTGATTTTTTAGGCTGCAGGGTATCCAGAATCTCGCAGACAGTCGCTGCAATGGTATTGTTATTGCGCTCATTACGGCCGCCAATATTATACACCTCACCCGATACACCGTTATGATAGGCAAGATCAATGCCTTTACAATGATCCAGCACATACAGCCAATCACGAATATTCTTACCATCGCCATAAATAGGGATAACCGCATTATTTAAGGCTTTACGGATAATGGTAGGGATAAGTTTTTCGCCGTGTTGTTTAGGGCCGTAATTATTAGAACAATTGGTTATGACCGTCTGCATACCATAAGTATGATGATAACTACGCACCACCATATCGCTACTGGCTTTGCTGGCAGAATAGGGCGAATTAGGCGCATAAGGCGTTAACTCGGTAAATAAGCCCTCCTCTCCCAGCGTGCCATACACTTCATCCGTTGAAATATGATGAAAACGACAGCCTTCATAACCCGACTTAAACACAAACGGTTTTTCCATCCAATACTTATAAGCCACATCAATTAAGGTAAACGTGCCATTCACATTGGTTTCTATAAACACGCCGGGGTTGCTAATCGAATTATCAACATGACTTTCAGCAGCAAAATGGATAACCCCCTGAATATCAAAAGTATCAAATAGATACTCCAATAATTCTCGATTACAGATGTTACCTTTAATAAAAGTATAGCGAGGGTTATCTGCAACTTCCGCTAAATTAGCAATATCGCCGGCATAAGTCAGTAAATCTAAATTAACGACATGGTAATCCGGGTGAGTGTTTAAAAAGTAAGGCACAAAATTAGAGCCAATAAACCCCGCGCCGCCCGTAACTAAAACTGTTTTCATTTTGATTTTTCCTGTAGTGTTTTTAGACACTCGGCGAGTGAATCCTTCCAGTATGGAATAGTAATGGCGTAGTTATTTTTGATTTTAGTTTTATTCAGCAAGCTATAGTGAGGACGGGTGGCAGGTGTGGGGTAATCGGCAGTCTCAATGGGCTTGATGGCGCATGTTATGGCTTCAAAAGCAAAAATAGCCTTAACAAAATCATACCACGAGGCAACCCCTTCATTGCTGTAATGAAAAACCGCAACCTGTTTATTATCCAATTGGGGAATGATCTCTAAAATAGCCGAGGCTAAATCTCTGGCATACGTGGGCGTGCCTATTTGGTCGAAAATCACCCCCAGCTCCTCTCTCTCCGCGCCCAAACGTAACATGGTCTTAACAAAATTGTTACCAAATGATGAATAAACCCAGGAAGTACGAATAATAATCGAATGCGCAGGGTTAATAGAGCGCATCGCTTGCTCGCCATGATACTTGGTTTTACCATAAACGCTTTGCGGATCTGTCGGATCTGTCTCTACATACGGTCGGTAATTGTTACCATTAAACACATAATCGGTTGATAGATGAATCAAGGCAATAGATTGTTCTTTAGCCACTTCAGCCAGTGATTTAACCGCAAGATGATTAATCTGATCGGCTAAATCAACAGCGGTTTCCGCTTTATCCACAGCCGTATAAGCGGCGCAGTTAATAATAACATCAATGGCATTACGCGCACAAAAATCTGCCACAGCCGGTTTATGGGTAATATCTAACGCCTGTTTATCGGTAAAATAAAAACAAAACCGCTTATCAGCTAATTGTTGAAATTCACTGCCTAACTGTCCGTTCATTCCAGTGACTAAAATATTTTCAGGCATAATAATCACACCCATAGTCAAATAATTGCGCTGCGTCTTTTAATAAAGGTTGTAGCGTATCTTTCTTGGACAGCTGTAACTCATCGGCATTAATCGTCCAGTCAATATTGATAGTGGCATCATTAAAGGCTATGCCTCTGTCATGGTCAGGCGCATAATAATTATCCACTTTATAAGCAAAAGTCGCGGTAGGCGATATCACCACAAAACCATGGGCAAACCCCCTGGGCACAAATAATTGGCGTTTGTTGTTACCGGTTAACTCACACACCACATATTGCCCAAAGCCAGGCGAGCCTAAGCGAATATCAACGGCAACATCTAATACTGCCCCCTCAATCACGCGCACCAGTTTGCTTTGTGCAAAGGGCGGTAACTGATAATGTAAGCCGCGTAATACTCCATAAGATGATTTGGATTCATTATCTTGAATAAAATTAACCTTATAACCCACCGCATTTTCAAAGGCATCTTGTTTAAAGGTTTCAACAAAATAGCCCCTGTCATCACCGAATACCTTAGGCTCAATAATAATGACATCAGGGATTTTGGTTTTAATAAATTTCATAGTTTAATATAGAGTGTATGCAAAATAATTTTAACAACGGGGACGTGCAGGCTAAAGCCTGCACCCCAAAAAACCAAACGATTGAATGATTTCCCCTGGTTCCCAC
>CAYMPX010000362.1:0-2552 GCA_964392135.1 uncultured Methylomarinum sp. | reverse complement strand
CTCACATCCTGTTGATGGGTATTGCCAACAAACTCTTTAAGTCTGTATAACATCTCCAGTGCCTGCCGGGGACTTAATTCATCGGGGTTTAACTCCTCTACCAGAGAGACTGCTGGATGGCATTCTTTGGCAGAAAACAAGTCCAGTTGATTAATTCCAGATTCATGTTGTTGTTCAATATAAGCGTTGTCTTCTAATTGCTGTAATTTATTTTTTGCGTTTTCAATCACTGAACCAGGCACACCGGCTAAGGATGCCACTTGTAAACCATAGCTTTGGCTGGCAGGACCTTCTTTTACCGAATGTAAAAAAACAATCTTATCACCATGTTCCATGGCATCCAGATGTACGTTATGAATATTTTTATATTCATCGGGCAGTGCGGTTAACTCGAAGTAATGGGTGGCAAATAGAGTAAAGGCTTTGATTTGCTTAGCCAAATGTACTGCACAAGCCCATGCTAAGGAAAGACCATCAAAAGTACTGGTTCCTCGTCCAATTTCATCCATTAAAATCAGGCTGTTCGCGGTCGCATTATGCAGGATATTCGCGGTTTCAGACATTTCCACCATAAAAGTCGAGCGACCACTGGCTAAATCATCGGAAGCACCAATACGGGTAAATATTTTATCAACAGGGCCGCAAGTGACTGTTCTTGCAGGCACAAAACAACCGACATGAATCATCAACACAATCAAGGCGGTTTGACGCATATAGGTTGATTTCCCCCCCATATTGGGTCCTGTAATAATCAGCATTTTACGTTGATTATTAAAGCTGACATCGTTGGCTACAAAAGGAATATCGGAGACTTGTTCCACAATAAGGTGTCTGCCCGCTTCAATGTCAATGCCGGTTTTTTCGCTTAAAGTCGGTCTGGATAAGTTAAGTGTATCCGCTCGTTCAGCAAAGTTAACCAGCACATCCAGCTCAGCCAGAGCAGAAGCGCAGCGCTGTAAGCTAGATAAAGACGCTGCAATCTGAATGAGTAAATCGTCATATAAGGCTTTTTCAAAAGCCAGCGATTTTTCCCGTGCGCTTAATACTTTGTCTTCAAATGATTTAAGTTCGGCAGTGATATAGCGTTCAACACTTTTTAACGTCTGTTTGCGAGTATAGTAATCCGGTACTTTATCGCTATGTAAACGGGAGATTTCAATATAATAGCCATGCACCCGGTTGTAGTTTACTTTTAGATTATTAATCCCGGTCGCTTGTTTCTCTCGATTCTCCATATCAATCAAAAACTGATCGGCATTTTGACTTAAATTACGTAAATCATCGAGTTCTTGATTATAACCGGGGGCAATGACCCCACCATCTCGAATTAAAACCGGTGGGTTTTCAATAATTGCTCGTTGTAATAAGGCGAATAACTCAGGTTGCTCTGCTATTTTCTGTTTAAGTGATTCAATAGGGGGCATCTCTGTATTCGCTAATTGCTTTTGTAATGCGGGTAAAACAGCTAATGTATTACGCAGAATAATCAAATCGCGAGGACGAGCAGATTTTAAAGCAATACGCGAACTAATACGTTCAATATCACCCACTTGGCGTAAATTAGTTTGAATGTCTTGGTAAAACGGGTCTTTTAGAAAACGGGTAATGCAATCATAACGACCCTTTAAAATAATTTGTGAGCGCAGGGGGCGATTTATCCAGCGACGCAAACAGCGACTGCCCATGGCTGTTGAGGTTTTATCCAATACCCCAAATAAAGTGTATTGCAACTGTCCGCTCGGGTGGCTGTCTAATTCCAGGTTTTTTCGACTAGACGCATCTAAAGCAATGCTATCATCGCAATGTTCAACCGAAATACCTTGAATATGGGGTAGGGCGCTTTGTTGCGTGTCTTTAACATATTGCAATAAGCAACCTGCCGCACCAAGAGCCAAGGTTAAATTCTCGCAGCCAAAGCCCGTTAAATCATGGGTATTAAATTGCTTTAAAATGCGTTGTGTGGCACTTTCTAATTCAAAATGCCAGGGGGGACGCTTAGATAAACCACTGCGTGCTTTTAATGAGGCTGGTAAAGCAAAATCTTCACTAAATAATAATTCAGCAGGATTAAGTCGTTCAATTTCACTCAGTAATTGCTCTTCCGATTTAACTTCCTGTAACACAAAACGCCCACTACTTAACTCCAGGCAAGCGATACCGTAAGTGTCAGCTAACAGGCTAATAGCCACTAAGAAATTATCTTTACGGTCTTCCAGTAAGGCTTCATCTGTCACAGTACCCGGGGTAATCGTTCGAACTACCTTGCGCTCAACAGGGCCTTTACTGGTTGCAGGATCACCCACTTGCTCGCAAAAAACCACAGACTCCCCGCGTTTAATCAGTCTGGCAACATAACCTTCCGCAGCGTGATGAGGAAGCCCTGCCATCGGAATAGGCTGACCGGCAGATTGACCTCGGCTGGTGAGAGTAATATCCAGAATTTCAGATGCTTTTCTGGCATCATCAAAAAATAACTCGTAAAAATCTCCCATCCGGTAAAAAACCAGGGTATCAGGGTGTTGTGATTTGATGCGTAAATATTGCTGCATCAT
>CAYMPX010000361.1:0-2556 GCA_964392135.1 uncultured Methylomarinum sp. | reverse complement strand
TAAATAATTTATAGGATGTGCCGACGACAGGGAGGCGCATCATTCACAATTGATGCGCTTCGTTCCTCTGCACATCCTATAAACGTGCGTTTTATTTTTAAAAAGTTAAAAAAATGATATTTTAAATAACCCCGTACTTTTAATCATACCCGTTGGGATGTGTGATCCCTCGTCCATCTTGTACTGTAGCTAGACTAAATGTCCCCATAAGTCATAATTGTCCGCTTCTTCTAGTTTTACTTGAACCAAATCACCTACTTTCAAGTGGGTCGCGCCATCAATAAAGACCTGACCATCAATTTCAGGGGCATCCGCTTTACTGCGTGCAACGGCACCTTCTGCAACCACTTCTTCAACAAGCACGGTTTCTATTTTCCCAACACGCTGCTGTAATCTTGCCGCACTAATTTCTGCCTGATGCGCCATAAACCGTTGTAAACGATCCTGCTTAACCTCTTCTGGCACGGAGTCAGGTAAATCATTCGCTGCCGCACCATTAACAGGAGAATAAGCAAAACACCCCACTCTATCCATCTGTGCATCGGTTAAAAATTGTAATAACTCGGCAAACTCATCTTCTGTTTCACCTGGGAAGCCGACAATAAACGTACTACGTAAAGTAATATCAGGACAAATTTCTCGCCAGGCACGAATACGCTCCAGATTATTCTCCGAAGCGGCCGGTCTTTTCATTAATTTAAGAATTCGGCTACTGGCATGCTGAAAAGGAATATCTAAATAGGGTAAAATTTTACCTTCTGCCATCAATGGAATCACCTCATCAACATGAGGATAAGGATAAACATAATGCATTCTCACCCAGATACCTAAGTCACCTAATGCTTTGGCTAAATCATAAAATCGGGTGCTTAGCCTTTCGCCATTCCAGTCTCTGGACTGATACTTCAAATCCAAGCCGTAGGCACTGGTATCTTGAGATACAACCAATAGCTCTTTAACGCCCGCCCTGGCTAAATTTTCAGCCTCAAGCAAGACATCATCAATCGGCCGGCTTACTAAATCACCACGCATAGATGGAATAATACAAAAAGTACATCGGTGATTACAGCCTTCCGATATTTTTAAATAGGCGTAATGATCCGGGGTTAACTTAATGCCCTGGGGTGGTACTAAATCCATAAAAGGATTATGTTTTGGCGGTAAATGCTCATGCACTGCAGCAACTACTTCATCTGCCGCATGTGCTCCGGTAATACTTAATACTTGCGGATGACGCGCTCTAATCTCTTGTTCTCTTGCCCCTAAACAGCCTGTCACAATCACCTTACCATTCTCTGCCAAGGCTTCGCCAATACTATCTAACGACTCTTCTACCGCCGCATCAATAAAGCCGCAGGTATTAACCACCACAAGATCAGCATCTTGATAAGTGGGCGATACTTGATAACCTTCCATACGCAACTTGGTAATAATTTGCTCACTATCTACCAAGGCTTTAGGGCAACCCAGACTTATAAATCCAACACGGGGATCACTCATTACAATTTCTCAAACTTAATTCTAAAATAGTGCCTATTTTATCAAAGACCTGGTATTAAAAAGATTAAATATTCTGATTTAGTCTAACAAGAGGTACTTTAACCCACCTAAGGTGCATTAGCTAAGATAATAGCTCGCTTAGGTGCTGGCAAACCTTCACAGGTTAGTTCTGAGTTATCTGGATCAAGAAATTCCGCCAAAGAATGAAAAGTCATCCATTCCGTCGCGCGTTGCTCTTCTACCGTAGTCACACTCACATCAATTACGCGGCAATTGTTAAAGCCACAGCGTTTCATCCAGCTTATCAAAGTTTCACAACTGGGTAAAAACCAAACATTACGCATTTTAGCATAGCGACCTTCAGGCATTAATACTTCGCCATCTTTACCATCAATCACTAAAGTTTCTAAAACCAGTTCACCACCCGACTGCAAACAGCCTTTTAATTCCAGTAAATGATCTATCGGTGAACGTCGATGATAGAGTACCCCCATCGAAAAAACAGTATCAAAGGCTTTAGTCTCCGCAGGTATTTGCTCTAAAGTAACAGGTAACACATAAACCGGCGCATCTCCCATTAATGTCCGAATCACTTGAAACTGCAATACATTGAGTAATAAAGGATCCACACCCACCACCATTTTTGCGCCAGCCCCCAGCATACGCCAACAGTGATAGCCATTTCCACAGCCGACATCAAGCACCCGTCGCTTATCTAACGGTGCAATATGTTGTTTAAGCCGGTTCCATTTCCAATCAGATCGCCATTCGGTCTCTATATCAATACCAAATACCTCATAAGGCCCTTTTCGCCAAGGGTGAAACGCCTTTAACTGCTCTAACAGAAGTTTACGATTCGTTTCATCCAAATCAGAACGCTCCCCTACTTTTACTTTATCGGCATTTAATTCAATCGTTGATAAAGATACCTGAGGTAATTTCTCAATCACTTCTAACCAGCTAGCCGCATTACCATTTGCAGCAAGATCAAATGCCTGTTCAAGCTGAGAGGGTATTAGCTCAACCCATGTCTCCGCTTTTGCATCACACAGGGTT
>CAYMPX010000360.1:0-2557 GCA_964392135.1 uncultured Methylomarinum sp. | reverse complement strand
ATATTTTAGTCAAAATTTTTATAATCGAATTTCGCAGATGACAGCAAAGTCTTCAGTTGATTCTATTAGAATGGATATGATTGCAAACATGTTAATTCCAATTCCTCCTAGTAAAACAGAACAAAATCAAATAGCCAAAATCCTAACCGAGATGGACACCGAAATCACCAGCCTGGAAACCAAGCGCAACAAATACCAAAAAATCAAGCAAGGTATGATGCAAAACCTACTCACTGGACGTATTCGTCTGATTTAAACTTTATTAATCGTATGATTAAGCGTATGCTTTATTTTTATTAAATGGGTTGGTAATCACCATGATTAGTGCGAATGATTTAAAAACCAAAGGCGTATCGGCTATTCAGGCTGAATTAGATGTGCAGACTGAAGCCATTATTTCAGTCAGGGGTAAACAGCGCTTTGTAGTAGTGGGTATTGAGCATTATCAATATTTGCGTGAGTGTGAGTTAAGTGCTGCAATTAGCGAATCAAAAGCGGATATAGCCGCAGGATGTTTTATCGAAGAATCTGCAGAGGCGCATTTAGCACGATTGGAAAGTATGGAATGAGTTATACGCTGGTTTTTACCGAGCAGTATAACCGCCGTGCTTTGCGTTTTATTAAACGCCACCCTGATTTAAAAAAGCAATATTTGAAAACGCTGCAATTATTAGAACTTAATCCTCAACATCCCTCTTTACGCTGTCACGCTTTGCAGGGTAAATTAAAACCGTTACAGTCAGTATCCATTAATATGTCTTATCGCATCACCTTAGAGTTAATAATTCGAGATAAGAAAATTATTTTAATCAATATTGGCGACCATGATGCAGTCTATTAAATGGCGATAAATTAATAAGGAAAAAGATGACAGCTTATAGTGATGCAATCAATAAATCTGAAAGGGAAACTCAAAATCGTATTGTGCAGTTATTTACTGAGCCATCATTTGCTGATTGTTTAGGCTATCACTATTTAGGTAATTTAGAAGATAAAACCGATAACAGTCATATTGTCGAGGAAAAGCTTCAGCAGTATTTAGCAGGCAAGGGCTATAGCTTGGAGAAAATAAGCCGCGCCATTCATCATTTGCAAGATGCAGCTAAAAACGCCACGCAAAGCCTGCTGGAAACCAACCAACAAGTCTATCAATTATTGCGTTATGGTGTGCCCGTTAAAGTAGAAGCGGGAGAACCCACTGAAACAGTGCAACTCATTGACTGGCAATATCCCGAAGCCAACGATTTTTATTTAGCCGAAGAAGTGACTCTTTTTGGCGAAAAAGAAAAACGCCCCGATATTGTGCTGTATGTAAATGGCATAGCGGTTAGCGTGTTAGAGCTTAAAAATAGCCGTGTCGATTTAGCGGAAGGGATTCGGCAAAATATCACCAATCAACAAGCTGAATTTATCAGCTCCTTTTTTAGCACTATTCAATTTGTGTTTGCAGGCAATGATTCCCAAGGTTTACGTTATGGCACGGTAGGGACAGCGGAAAAATACTTTTTAGCATGGAAGGAAGACGAGCAAGACGATAGCACTTATAAGTTAGATAAATATCTGATTAAAATGTGCAATAAACAACGCTTGATTGAGCTGATGTATGATTTTGTACTGTTTGATGGCGGTGTTAAAAAACTACCGAGAGTGCATCAATATTTTGGTATTAAAGCCGCTCAAAAACATATCAAACGTAGAGAAGGCGGTATTATTTGGCATACCCAAGGCAGTGGTAAAAGTATCATGATGGTGTTGTTGGCTAAATGGATTTTAGAAAATAATGCACAGGCGCGTGTGGTGATTGTTACCGATAGGGATGAGCTGGATAAACAGATTGAACGGGTGTTTAATGATTCGGGTGAGCCTATTTCCCGTACCCGTAACGGACATGATTTAATGGCGCAATTAGGTCAAGCCACACCTCGATTACTCTGCTCTTTAGTACATAAGTTTGGTAAAAAGGATGTGGGTGATTTTGATGCTTTTATTAAGCAGTTAGAAAGCCAGCCTTGCCATGCTGTGGGTGAGTTATTTGTATTTGTGGATGAATGTCACCGTACCCAAAGCGGTCGATTACACCGAACCATGAAAGCAATTATGCCCAATGCCTTATTTATCGGTTTTACAGGCACGCCATTATTAAAAAAAGATAAATCCACCAGTTTAGAAATCTTTGGCAAATACATTCATAGCTATAAATTTAATGAAGCGGTTGAAGATGGCGTGGTGCTAGATTTGGTATATGAAGCACGTGATATTGATCAGACATTAAGCTCTCAAGAAAAAATTGATGAATGGTTTGCGGTTAAAACCAAGGGCTTAAATGATTTTCAGCAGGCAGAATTAAAGAAAAAATGGGGAACTATGCAGAATGTGCTGAGTTCTCGATCTCGCATGAGTAAAGTGGTCACTGATATTGTTTATGATTTTGGGGTAAAGCCTCGATTAAATTCCCAGTCGGGTAATGCCATTCTTGTCGCTTCCAGTATTTATGAAGCCTGTCGTTATTACGAATTATTCCAAAACACCCCTTTAAAAAACAAGTGTGCGGTGGTGA
>CAYMPX010000359.1:0-2563 GCA_964392135.1 uncultured Methylomarinum sp. | reverse complement strand
ATTATTTTGACTACCAATAGAAATTATATTTTTCATATCAATTGACTTTCTCTGCGAAGGATACGATAAACCTGTATAGGAAGTATCATTGCTACGAGTAAAAGGCTTAAAATTGTACCGACGACAATACCGCTTATTCCCATATCTGCATAGTGTACAAAATAAATAGAAAGGGGAATGTTGATAATCATACCAAAAACAAAGCTGAAAATTTGTGGCTTGATGGCTCCGATAGCATTAACGAACATTGCATATATGTTGATCCATGCAGAGATTAAAATGGATATCCCCATTGTTAATAATAGTGAGTCACTAATTTTTATTTCTGATCCAATCCAAAAGGTAATGATTGGTTTAGCAAACAGAATCAAGGTGGCGACAGTAAAACTCCATATGACAAAAAACTTCAACTGTTTTTTTAGCATACTTTTTATCCAGTTGATATCTTCTCGATGATACGCATCAGCATAAGCTGACCATAATGGAAAACAGGCTAATTCATGTACAAAAGAAAGGACACCGAACAACTTAAACACAACATCATAGGGAGTTACTGCTGCGGGTCCAATCAGTTGTGTGATAAGTAGTTTATCAGTCGTGAATATGACAAGCATAGCCAATTGAATAATCAAAAACTGAGATCCTGTACCGAGCAAGGCACGAATATGCTTTTTTTCAATGAAGAGTCGTGGTTTTAGATCAGGGTATGTCCGAAAAAACCAATGACTCAACAACAGATTGGCTGATACTAGTGAGATACCATACGCTATTGCCAAGAAGGGCAAAGAAGCAGTCGTTGTACGAGATAAAATAAAAATTAACACTAGTACGACCAAATTAGAGATAAGCTTCCTCAAAGCAAGTAATGAGCTTTTTTGAAATGCGTTAAGCAGAGAAGTAATCAATCCGATCCAGAAATTGAAAAGAATGAATGATATTATTAACCGCATGGTAAGACGCAAGTTATTTTCAGTTAATATATGGGTGTTAAATATGCTTTGCCAGGAAATGAAAGATGAAGCAGTCATTAGAACAAACCATAACCCTAAGACAAGAAAGCCAATTAGGGTATAACCGGACGCAATATAACGTGCAGTTTCTTCTCTTGCATTTTTTGCAAGCGACTCAGTGATCTTGTTACGTAAACCATGGCCTATACCCAGATCAAAAAATACAATCCATGAAATAATCGATAGTAGCGTAGACCAGATACCGAATTTTTCCTGGCCGAGATAGTGAATCATTATTGGTACGGCGATATAGGATGCAATTACAGCACCTGCCTTATAAATCACCGTGACCTTGATTTGTCGAAAATAATTATGTGTGCGGGCTTTAGTTATTGAGCTCATTTTATAAAAGCCAATTTTTAATTAATATGCGAATTATTTGATATATTAACTGGTTCAAATCTGTAATCATTTTCAATATCGAAGATTAAGTCAATTCTAGGTGTACCACTAATCATTTTTTCAATTACAGTTTGCTATTATTGTCATGCGCTGCGCCTGTAAATTCTATAATGAAACAAGCCAGCATAAATTTGGAAAATCAGGAGGCTAACTGTTATTCCTATCCTTCCCAGCTTACTTATGAGCCCAGAGATATATCATATAGTGAGCTTCATGACTGGAAACGAATATCTTCAGAATGAAGTATACCGTATACTTGTGCTGAAATGATGAAATCCTCCCCTCCATGGTGTTTTTTTAGGTTACTTAAATATTTATTTCCTTTCTATTTAACCCCAATTCCTGATACTATCTTGACCGATTAATTAACTATTAAACCTTAAAAATCATGAATATACTCGGCATATCAGCCTACTACCATGATAGTGCAGCAGCACTTATCATTGATGGAAAAATTATAGCGGCAGCTCAGGAGGAGCGGTTTACTCGCAAAAAACATGATGCAGGCTTTCCCGCAGGTGCGGTTAAATATTGCTTAGATGAAGCAGGTATTAAATTAGCCGATGTCGATTATGTAATATTTTATGATAAACCTTTAGTAAAGTTTGAACGGCTACTTGAAACCTATTTGTCGTATGTTCCATCTGGTTTTAAATCATTTTTAGCATCAATGCCTATTTGGTTAAAAGATAAACTCTATCTAAAAGCTACATTAAAAAAAGAATTTTTGACCATTCTGGAAAGTGAAGCAGCAGGTAAAAAAGATATTCCTAAACTTCTGTTCAATTCACATCACAAATCACATGCGGCATCGGCTTTTTATCCAAGCCCTTTTGAGAAAGCTGCCGTTCTCTGTCTTGATGGGGTTGGTGAATGGGCAACAAGTTCGGTTTGGCTTGGCGATGGCAACAAGCTGGAGCCACAGTGGGAGATTAATTTCCCTCATTCATTAGGTTTGCTCTATTCGGCTTTTACTTACTACACGGGTTTTAAAGTTAATTCTGGTGAGTATAAGTTGATGGGCTTAGCACCTTATGGTAATCCCACCTATGTTGATCTAATTCTAGATAATTTAGTTGATGTTAAAGAGGATGGATCATACCGTCTGGATATGAGCTATTTTAACTATGCTACTGGGCTCACCATGACAA
>CAYMPX010000358.1:0-2570 GCA_964392135.1 uncultured Methylomarinum sp. | reverse complement strand
GCAAATATCGTCGTCACCGGAATTGAGCCAATACCCTGAATTAGTAATTTTGACTTCTGCTTTAATGTATCACCTGTTTTTGCATCAAGATAAACAGTGACAGCAGGTGCTTTTCCACCTTTTAATTGCAAGACATACACTTTCTTGTCATCAAGCTGGCTGATGCCCATCACTTGAATATCAGAGTAAAAATCACGCCAATCAATAGATACTGCATACTGATCTTTTTGTGCCTGTTCAAGATATTTACCGTGAAATTCTTTAAAAGCTGAAAAGCTCTCATCCGATGCACCACTATCTGCATTTACTGCCGTGATTATCGAACCATATTTCCCCAAATTTATATTTGTTCGATAGCGATCATTACCTTCAAAACTTATGTCTAACTTACCAGTGATACCTGCCTGGAGAAATGACACATTACCCGAAATATGTACCCCACCAGCTTTTAATAATGCAGCCTTTCTTTTTTGTGTTTGACGTAGTTTTAAAATCTCCTTTAAAGTAGGTAATTTTTCAATTTTTGACAGTTCTTTTCTGAGTGCCGTATCAATTCTTTTGTCACCTTTATAAACATTAACTGCAATAATTTGATTATCTTCATTAGTATCAAAATCAATACTCATGGATGACTTTACCCGGAAATGCCGAAGTCCTTTACTATCTGGCAAATTTAATTCAAAAACCATTTGATTAGGAACATCTATGGCCAAACGATGATTCTGAATTATTAGCTGAATATTGCCCTTGAATATTTTTGAGTGGTAAACGCCGAGAAACTTTTGCAACTGCTGTGGATCAATTTCTGCCAAAATGGGAACGCCTTTTTTAGGCAACTCAAAATCAAAGCCATTTTGGTGCATCCGCATGGCAATAATTTGACCTTTTTTATTGCTATCAAATGATACTGAAATTGTATCTGTAATTGAAAAATACCATAGTCCATTTTTATCCGGATTTTTAAGTTCATAGTTGGTCTGTCCCGGCACATCAAGCGCAGCTTTACCATCTTTTACTGAAAAGGTGAAGGTGGCATCCTTAAAAGGGCCAAAATTAGCGGTATATTCCCCCAGATATTGCGGGTATAAGTCTGACTGAGAAGGCTTTCTTGTTGTATCAACTAATTCACCCAGTAGATTTTCCCAAACAATATGCATTGAACCCTGTTGTAAAGGTGTTGCGGTAACATTAGTCAGCAGCACGAAACCTAAATGTGAATCTGGTAAAAATGCTACTTCAGCCCCAAAGCCATCAATGTTACCTCCATGCTCAACCACCTTGTGGCCTTGCCATTGTCGTAAAAACCAACCCATGCCATAACTTATCTTATCAGTGATTTTTATTTGAGGTGCGCGAGTTTCCATTAATTGCTTTACACTGATCAAACGATGATGATTAACTTCACCCTTATTCATTTGAAACCGGAGCCACTGTGACATATCCAGCACATTGGAATTTATCGCGCCAGCTGGCGCGATATTAGCCAGATTACGCATAGGAAGATGTTTGTATTTTTTCTCTTCATCCAGCCACATATACCCTTGTGATAGCTTAGGATTTTTCTTAGCTACAGCTAATCTTGATGTGGTATTGCTCATATCGAGTGGTTTCAATAACCGCTGTTCTAATAAGTCATCCCAGGATACTTTTTCTACTTTAGCTGCTGCAACGCCGGCGGCGAGAAACATCACATTGTTATAATTAAATTTTTTGCGAAAACTTGAAAATGGCTCTGCATGAATGGCATCGTGCAATATATCATCACGACTGACTTTACCATTGACCCACAGTATATCATTACGTGAAAAACCACTGCGGTGAGACAACATGTCACGCAAAGTGATCTGATCCGTTTTATTTTTCAGATTAAATTTTAAAAATGGTAAATATTGTGTAATCGGGGTATCCCATTTTAACTTTCCCTCATCGACTAACATTCCCACAATGGTTGATGTGAAAGCTTTTGATGACGAACCAATAGCAAATAAAGTCTCGGGAGTCACTGCTGTGTTCTTTTTTAAATCACTGACACCAAAACCCTTAGCAAAAATCAACTTGCCATCTTTTACTATCGCGATCGCCATGCCTGGAATATGATTTTGTTGCCTCTTTTTTTCCAATTCAATAGAAAGATTCTGTAATCTCTGTTTTAGTATTTGATCATTATTTTCAGCAAAGACTGGTGCAGCCACCAAAGATAACAATCCTAAAATCATAGGTACTAATGACACGGTGTTAATTATCATCTTGTTTTTCATGTTAATTTCCTTTGGAATTAAATTGATATTGTTCAAGTGGGTATGCCTTAAACATCTGCTGTATTCTTACACTTATTGTCTTTGGCAGAAAATAAGAACTCATGCTTATCTGGCTCAAACAGAGTAGATAAAATAAAATATCTCTTCATCTGTGATGAGTTATCATTGTCTGCTCCAGGTTAATTCTAATTTTTCAGCACATTGCTGAATGCTATTCGTATCTCAGAGTCAGTCACGCCTTGTTCTCTAAATGCGCTAATGTCATTGCGTAAAGTTTCCATAACCCAATCATTCAAATCCACAGAACAATTG
>CAYMPX010000357.1:0-2576 GCA_964392135.1 uncultured Methylomarinum sp. | reverse complement strand
AGTATTTCTTATTAATGAATCTAAAATCGATATTTCAGCTACAGAGTATGATTAACAAAGGCTACAGAAAGTTGCAGAGACAAACCGTTCTTTTAGTTAATTAACCCCCCTAAGTCCTTTTTTTATCTGATTCAGGAAGTAAATCAATCACAGGGCATTTAAGGGCTTTAGCCAATTTTCTTAAAATTTCGATTGAAACATTATCAGCAGAACCCCCTTCTACTTTACTAATCATGGATTGAGTGACTTTAGAGTTCGCTTCTAGGTCTTTTTGTGTCATTCCAAGGTCAGCCCGTTTTCTTTTTACTATATCGCCTATTTGCATTAGATAATCATTCATAACCGGAAATCACGGCATTATATGAATATATTCATTAAATATGCAAAAAGAGCCGTCTAAACGGCTCTTAATTATGGAAGGTGGAACTAACGAATAGCCAAGCGTGTACCATTTATTAATTTTGCACCTGCTACCGTTTCACCTGATTTAATAGCATTTTTGATTGCTATTTTATCAATCTTCCAGTTAACAACCTGTTCTTTAAACTGAACAGGGATTTTTGTTTCATCCAAAATATTTACCGCATCAGGGTTTTTCTGGATCGAAAGCTTGAAATATGGGCATTCAATTTTAGTTATCCCTGTATGTTCCATGCTTCCCTTTAGGTAGTTTTTCATCCATTTAACACGGTTTTCTAATGATTTTCTACGCTTGGCCATTTCTGCTTCAGCTTCTTTTATTGCTTTAGCTGTTGCCTCCATATTGCGCATAAACTTAGTGACATTAATTGCCTTGGTTTCAATTTCATCACTTAATGCTTCCAGTGTGTCATTAACCGCCTCGATAGGTAAATCTAGTTCAGGATCTGTTAAATCATCTAACGCTTTTAAATAGGTGCTGCTTAATTCATATAAAGATAAATTATTCATAATCATTTCCTCAAAATAGGAGCCGTAGCATTAGCCACCGCTCAATAAAATTAGTGTGCTAATGCTTGGCGGTGACTTGGTGTATTGTTCACGCTAACACTTCCGTATTTATCACGAATTTTGTCCATATCCCAATCACCTTTATTGCGGCTTTTATAATGTGCAGGGCGAAAGTACCAAGAGCTTTTTTTCTTAGCCCACCAGTAACCAGCAGCCTTTATTTCAGATTTATATTGTTTGGTATTACCTGTTAGCCAGACCCAAGCCCCACAAACCTCAATATTCAAACCAGATAAGCCAATCACTGCGTTTATTGCCTCGTTTAACATGTCGCCAAAATCACTATTTACTTCTTCGTTAATTGGGCATTCTGTCCCGTTGTAGCTAATTTCAGTTAAGAATTGATAAGCAACATTTACTGCTTTCATCATTTCTAACCCTGCAGGGTTTCTATCTGGATGATATTTGATACAAGCTTTACGGTAAGCTGTTTTAATTTCTTGTTGATCAGCAATAGCAGTAAGCGCAAGTATTGAAAGTGCATCTTTTATATTCATTGCATCACCTCTGGCTCTAAGGTAGTACGTTCTGCAAAATCCTCTAATTTTTTATCTAGTTTTTGATAGAAAATTTGGCTTAATTCCATAAAATTATTAAACCGGTTATGAGAGGCTTTAATCATCCAGTTTTTAACCCTGTCCCTATCTAAACCTAGCTCTCTTATTCTGGATTCCAATCGTTGATGCTGTGCTTTAGATATACCTTTAAATTCTGTTTTAAGCTCTGATGCTGCTTGTTGAACGCTAACAGCCTCTCTTTGTTGAATCATATCTTCAATATCTTGGGTGAATATTTCAGATAGTCCGGCCATGCGTAAGGTTGCATCAATATGGGCTGATTTTTCCGCCATTTTTAACGATTTATTAATGTCGCCGTTATCTTGGCTTAGAAGTCTAGCCCCTACTCCATCGGCAATAATTCTGTTTGATGCGTCTACAATCTCACATCTAATAATTATTTGAGTTAATTGGGTACCTGATAAGGCTGTTTGTTCATAGTCGGCTAAAGTTGGGTAACGAACCGTAACACCTAACATGCCACATATTTTTTCAGCACCAGGTTTAAATAAACTGGGTTTACTAAAATGATTTGGATTTTGGCAGTGTTTACCTGCCTGGCATTTGTTACGCCCTACAACATGTATTTTTCCAAAGTCGGAACCCTCGATCAATGCTTCACGCACCCAGACCATTAAAGCTGATCTGTTTTGTTTGCGGCGATCTAAACCAGCTTGAAAGGTTTCTGCTGGAAGGTCTAAAGGATTGGCTGAGATAACTGCCAATTCTTGCTCGGATTTAACCCCGTTTATTCTTTGAGTTGCTGAATTCATAGCAACCTCCTAATGTGCAAATTAAATGAAAAATGGAGTAAGCGGCTACCTACTCCACCTATTTTTAATATTCTTCTGGTAGAAGAATTGTTGTTGATGATCTATCTGCCTCGGTAATTACCCAAAGTAAAACCGTGTCGAATTTGTAAGCTGAAAAAATACGAGCTTCAGTGTTCAAGGCTGAATCATTAGCTTCTTTATCATCTTGATCCATATCTCCCCAATCACCGCACTGATGGCGGTTTAATATTAAAAT
>CAYMPX010000356.1:0-2579 GCA_964392135.1 uncultured Methylomarinum sp. | reverse complement strand
ATTGCGCCACCAAATAGGCCATCATCGATGAAAAAACGGCTATAGCCGAAAAACCAAAGACCTTATGGTACATCCCGTCGCCTACAGGCGACCACTGTGTAGCCGGTGCGCCATCGGCCACAATAATAATTATTAAAGCAAAAACCGAGGCAAAAATACCGGCAACAACTACTTTGTTTGCTTTCTTTTTTCCGTAAATTTCTGAGATAATATCGGTAATTATAAAAGTTATGGGATAAGGTAAAATTCCTACAGATAATTCAAAATGATACCACCCGAAAGGGTTCCAAGTAAAGAACTTTTGGAAGATTAAGTTAGAAACCACCAAGGCTGTAATAAACAGTGTGGCGAGTATTAAATATATTTGATGGGCTAAAAGTTTTTGCTTTAAGGACATATAAAAATTAACAAGGCACTAAAATATAAAAATTAAATTAGTTGAAATTTTCTACATTTGTTTTAGCAAAACCTAACAAAAAAATCAGATTTAATTAATTTATGAAAGCACATATTTTCCCAGGACAAGGCGCACAACACACAGGTATGGGATTAAATCTCTACGAAAATACAACTTTAGCTCAAGAACTTTTCGAACAAGCCAATTCTATTTTAGGCTTTTCTATTACTGATATTATGTTTGAAGGCTCTGCCGAAGACCTCAAACAAACCAAAGTTACACAACCAGCCATTTTTTTACATTCGGTTATTCTAGCTAAAGTTTTAGGAAATATTTTTAAGCCTCAAATGGTAGCGGGGCACTCTTTAGGCGAATTTTCGGCTTTGGTGGCTAATAAAACCTTGACATTTGAAGATGGTTTAAAACTGGTTTATCAACGGGCTTTAGCCATGCAAAAAGCCTGTGAGATAAAACCTTCAACAATGGCCGCTGTTTTAGGTTTAGACGATAAAATTGTTGAAAGCACTTGTGCAGAAGTCAACGGAATTGTTGTCGCCGCCAATTATAATTGTCCGGGTCAATTGGTGATTTCTGGCGATATTGACGCTATAAATTTAGCTTGCGAAGCCCTTACGGCAAAAGGCGCAAGACGTGCTTTGGTGCTTCCTGTTGGAGGCGCTTTTCATTCACCATTGATGGAGCCGGCTCGCGAAGAATTGGCTTCGGCTATTGAAAATACAATTTTCCACAAGCCTAGTTGCCCCATTTATCAAAATGTAACCGCAGCAGCTATTACAAATCCAGACGACATTAAAAAGAATTTAATGTTACAATTAACGGCACCCGTAAAATGGACACAAACCATTCAGCAGATGATACACGACGGTGGTACCGAGTTTATTGAAGTCGGCCCAGGAAAAATCTTGCAAGGTTTGATGCGTAAAATAAACAGAGACGTGAGTACTTATAACGCCAGTTTAGACGATTTAAATTTATAAAAATGAATCAAGGTAGTATTACAAAAAATAGTAATAATTTTATTACAACAGTTACTTTTCAGCACCCTTCTAGTAACGCTTTTCCGGCGTCATTGTTACAAAAATTAGTCGCTACTTTAAACGATTTAAGTCAGGATGATACCGTTAAAATGATTGTTTTAAAAAGTGACGGTTCTCGTGCTTTTTGCGCCGGCGCGTCATTTGATGAACTTTTGGCCATCAAAACACAAGAAGAAGGGACGCGCTTTTTTTCGGGATTTGCCAATGTACTTAACGCGATGCGTTTGTGTTCAAAACCCATTATCGGACGTATTCAAGGTAAAGCCGTTGGCGGCGGCGTGGGTATTATTGCGGCATGCGATTATACTTTTGCAACCGAACAGGCTTCGGTAAAATTATCAGAACTCAGTATCGGTATCGGCCCCTTTGTCATTGCACCCGCAGTTGAACGCAAAATAGGCACTGCTGCCTTTTCTGAATTAAGCCTTTCAGGCGAATGGCATGCGGCCAATTGGGCTTTAGAAAAAGGATTATTCACATATACTTTTAAAGATATCCCAGAAATGGACACTGCTTTAAATAGTTTTGCTCAAAAACTAGCCAATCAAAGTGCAGAAGCTTTGTGTGCAATAAAAAAAGTGCTGTGGGAAAATACAGACCATTGGGACACACTTTTATACAAACGTGCCGCTATGAGTGGTAAATTGGTTTTGAGTAAAACAACCAAACAAATTCTTAAAAATATCAGTAAAAAATAATGGGAAAACTGGTCTTCTTTTTAAACTTTTTACAACAGGTTGACGTAGAACAAAAGCTAAAGGACGCTCCCGATAAACAGTATGCCATAGGGGTTTTTATTGGCGAAATGTTGCCTTTTGTTATTTTAATTGCTTTGGCGTATTTCTTTTTTTATTTAGCTAAAAAGAGGCGCAATCAAAATCGGCCCTCTGTTTTGGTCGTGCATCCGACGGCGAACGGCAGCGATCCGGTCTCGCTGGAAAAATTGCTTGCCAGGTTAAAACGAAACAACGAAGTGGACCTGGCCCAGCTGGACCTGGAATGGGTGAAGCGACTCCATGCCTTGCTGCAGATCGCCCGCCGCGGGGGCCTGATCCCGCCCTCGGTGTGGCACGCCATCCACGGCGACGAGGGCAAGGACGGCTCCGGTCTCAAGTGCGTGGAAT
>CAYMPX010000355.1:0-2584 GCA_964392135.1 uncultured Methylomarinum sp. | reverse complement strand
CCTCTACTGAGACTAATCACCTATTACGGATTCACCCGCTATCTCGAACCTCACGGTTCAAGCCCCTGAGTCTTTAGCTCAGGGGTAGTTGACGCTAGCTTGATCAAGTAAGCTGATCCGAAGTATACGATGATCTTTTTTTTTGCGCAACCTATTAAAAACCCTGTACAGAAGGGGGATTGGAAAAACAGGCTTATTTGTGACTCAATTAGCCTTAATATTTATAATGTATTATTTCTTGTGTACGGACAAAGAGAGCGTTATATTGAGTGTTCATAACAATAATAGAGTATTCAGGAGGGCGTGTTATGGTCGGTGATATAATTGAACTTGTAATCGTTATGTGGGTTATTGCTGTATTTGTATTTGCACCGCTGGGTTATTTTGTTTATATGTATACAATGAAGAAAGGAGAACCTTTTGGTGATATTGAACCGCACGGAGACAGTGAGTCAAAGCTGCTTGATTTAGCTGAAATGGCTATTTCAAAAGTAAAAGCTTTAATCGGAAAAAAATAACGATGAATCAGAAATTAATGAGCGTTTACATCGCTGTTTACGCTCATTTAAACCTATTTATATTTTGCAAGTAGGGCAGTTGGCATTTTTGCGTAATTTCATTTCATTCCATTGCATGGATAATCCATCCAGCAATAATAATCGACCGCTTAAGGTCTCTCCAATAGCCATAATCAGTTTCATCGTTTCCATGGCTTGAATGCTGCCAATAATGCCGGTAATAGGTGATATAACTCCATTGGTTGCACAGTTTTGCATGTCTTCTCCCGTATCGCTATAAAGACAGTTGTAACAAGGGCTGTTGTTTCTTCCGGCTGTAAATACCGATACTTGCCCTTCAAAACGAATCGCTGCACCGGAGACCAGTGGTGTTTTATGTCTTACGCAGGCGGTGTTAATAGCAAAGCGCGTATTAAAATTATCACAACAGTCCAGCACTATATCGGCATTTTTTACTTCTTTACTTAACAGCTCCGATTCCAGTCTTTGCTTAACAGCAATCACTTTTACTTCAGGATTAATACTTTTCAGGGTGTTTTGGGTTGAAATAACTTTGTCTGCCCCTATATCGGTTGTGTGATGAGCAATTTGTCTTTGTAAATTGGATAAATCAACTTCATCATCATCGTAAAGAGTGATCTGCCCTACACCGGCTGCGGCCAGGTAGATGGATGCCGGTGAGCCTAGCCCACCCGCCCCGACAATCAGCACTTTTGCAGACAAGAGTTTTTGCTGACCTTCAATGTCAACTTGAGGCAGCATAATTTGACGGCTGTAACGGAGTAATTGTTGGTCATTCATAGGGTTATATATAAGCGATGATGTTGGAGGGGGATAATGCCACACACTTGACAGAGTGCAAAACCTGATTATTATTGGCAATCATTACGAGTGAGTGCTGATAACATTTTTTAATTATTTTTAGGAGAATATAGATGAATATACGTCCGTTACACGACAGAGTTATCGTCAAGCGTGTTGAAGAAGAAACAACCTCAGCTGGCGGTATTGTACTACCAGGTTCAGCAACTGAAAAACCAAGCGAAGGCGAAGTCCTGGCGGTAGGTAATGGCAAACAGCTGGATAACGGTGAAGTGCGTGCATTGGAAGTAAAAGTGGGCGATAAAGTGCTTTTTGGTAAGTATTCAGGCAATGAAGTAAAGATTGACGGAGAAGAACTTATCGTTATGCGTGAAGAAGATATCATGGGTATTTTAGGTTAAGCCTGGCTTGATTGATTATTACTACTAACTATTCATTTAACAGGATTCAAAGAAGATGGCAGCAAAAGACGTAAAATTTGGTTCAGACGCACGCAGCTTAATGGTTGCAGGTGTTAACATTTTAGCAAATGCAGTAAAAGTAACATTAGGTCCTAAAGGTCGTAATGCGGTTTTAGACAAAAGCTTTGGCGCTCCAACCATCACTAAAGATGGTGTATCTGTTGCGAAAGAAATAGAATTAGCAGACAAATTCGAAAACATGGGCGCGCAGATGGTTAAAGAAGTTGCATCACACACATCTGATGTAGCAGGCGACGGAACAACAACAGCGACTGTTTTAGCGCAGTCTATTGTTAACGAAGGCATGAAATCAGTTGCAGCGGGTATGAACCCAATGGATCTGAAACGTGGTATTGATTTAGCCGTGACAAAAGCGGTTGATGCGATTATTGCATCTGCAACACCCTGTGTTGATAACAGTGCGATTGCTCAAGTAGGTACAATTTCTGCAAACTCTGATACTTCAGTTGGCGAAATCATTGCAAATGCAATGGAAAAAGTCGGTAAAGAAGGTGTTATCACTGTTGAAGAAGGTTCGGGTTTAAACAACGAACTAGATGTTGTGGAAGGTATGCAGTTTGATCGTGGTTACTTGTCACCTTACTTCATCAACAACCAGGACAGCATGAGTGTTGAGCTGGAAGATCCATATATTTTGTTATTCGACAAAAAAATCTCAAGCATCCGTGATTTACTACCTACACTGGAAGGCGTTGCTAAAGCAGGTCGTCCTTTATTGATTGTTGCTGAAGATGTTGATGGTGAAGCATTGGCTACATTAGT
>CAYMPX010000354.1:0-2593 GCA_964392135.1 uncultured Methylomarinum sp. | reverse complement strand
ACGGTAGGCCGTAGTGCCTGGTGATATTGTGTAAGTGACGTTCCAGATTAACAAAACCATGGTCTAGCGCTTTAAGGTTTTCATTATTTAACTCATCTTTTGCTACTCCACCATGCGATTTCAAGGCTCTAACGGTAGCGACTAAAACCACTGCGGATGGTTTTAAATCTGCCATACGGCATTTAATGTCGATAAATTTTTCAGCCCCTAAATCTGCACCAAACCCTGCTTCGGTAATGGCATAATCGGCTAGTTTTAATGCGGTTTTAGTGGCTGTTACGGTATTACAACCATGGGCAATATTGGCAAAAGGACCGCCATGAATAATGGCGATATTATTTTCTAATGTTTGCACAAGATTGGGTTTGATAGCATCTTTTAATAAGGCTGCCATAGAGCCCTGAGCATTTAAGTCACGCGCGTAAATGGGTGTGGTTCGGTCTGCTTTGTAAGCAATAACAATACGGCCTAAGCGCTGTTTTAAATCAGCGCGGCTGGTGGCCAGACATAAAATCGCCATGACTTCAGATGCCACTACAATATCGTAGCCATCTTCACGTAAATAACCATTTGCAGGACCACCTTGTCCCACAGTGATTTTTCGTAGAGCGCGATCATTCATGTCAACCACGCGTTTCCATTGGATGCGCCGTGGATCTATACCTAATGCATTGCCGTGATTGATGTGGTTGTCTATCATGGCTGAAAGCAAGTTATGAGCAACGCCAATGGCATGGAAGTCACCGGTAAAATGCAGGTTAATATCTTCCATCGGTACCACTTGGGAATAACCACCACCCGCTGCTCCGCCTTTCATACCAAAACAGGGGCCTAATGAAGGTTCGCGTAGACAGATCATGGTTTTCTTGCCTAAACGATTCATGGCATCGCCTAAACCCACGGTTGTGGTGGTTTTGCCTTCGCCGGCTGGTGTAGGGCTGATAGCTGTTACCAGAATTAATTTGCCATCTTCCTTATCGGTTAAACTATTGATATATTCTAATGATACTTTGGCTTTGTAATGGCCATAAGGATCCAGGTGTTCAGCGGGAAT
The DNA here is from genome assembly GCA_964392135.1 of uncultured Methylomarinum sp. Lineage (GTDB taxonomy): Bacteria > Pseudomonadota > Gammaproteobacteria > Methylococcales > Methylomonadaceae > QPIN01. Next base: position 1,539 of record CAYMPX010000354.1, on the reverse strand, counting down.
ACCAAATTTTTCTTCAGCTAAACCAATAATAGCTTGCATTTTCGCTTTTTGAGCAATTTCAATATCAGACATTAAAGTCTCCATAATTGTAAGAATTCAATAAACGCAAAAAGCCTGCTCCAGTAATAGAAGCAGGCTTTTGCGCGATACCTGACAGTCGGAATGTTTTTTATTGTTATGTAAGTGAGGTTAGCAAGCGCGTAACCCAATATTTTTCATGGCTGCTAGGTATAAATAGTCATGATCGATTAATCGCTATACACAGGGAAACGAGAGCAAAGCAAACTCACTTTCTCGCGTACGCCAGAAATAACCGTATCATCCTCCAGGTTTTCCATGACATCGCACATTAAGTTAGCGATTTCAGTCATTTGTGCTTCTTTGAAACCACGCGATGTCGGAGCAGGTGTGCCTACACGAATACCACTGGTCACAAAAGGTGATTCAGGGTCGTTAGGGACAGCATTTTTATTAACGGTAATATGGGCTTTTTCCAGCGCAGCATCGGCTGCTTTCCCGGTAATACCTTTAGCAATTAACGAGACCAGCATGAGGTGATTGTCTGTACCGCCAGAAACCACGTCAAACCCTCGGCTGATAAAAACCTCCGCCATGGCTTTGGCATTATTTATAACTTGTTGTTGGTATTTAGCAAATTCAGGTTGCATGGCTTCTTTAAAAGCAACGGCTTTGGCTGCAATCACATGCATTAATGGGCCGCCTTGAATGCCTGGGAAGATATTAGAGTTAAATTTCTTCTCTAATTCAGGATTACTTTTACAAATAATAAAACCGCCTCTAGGGCCGCGTAATGATTTGTGTGTGGTACTGGTGACAACATCAGCAAAAGGCACTGGATTAGGGTATAAACCCGCCGCAACTAAACCGGCAACATGTGCCATATCGACAAAAAGATAAGCCCCTACTTTATCCGCAATCTTTCTAAAACGTTCCCAATCCCAGATGCGAGAGTAGGCAGAAAACCCTGCTACAATCATTTTAGGTTTATGCTCAAGCGCTAATGCTTCCACTTGATCATAATCAATTTCACCTGTTTCCGGGTGTAGCCCATACTGGACTGAATTGTAAATTTTCCCCGAAAAGTTAGGTTTTGCACCGTGAGTTAAATGTCCACCATCCGCAAGACTTAAACCTAAAATTGTATCACCTGGCTGAACTAAAGCCATGTAAACTGCCATGTTCGCCTGTGATCCTGAGTGAGGTTGTACGTTGGCATAATCTGCACCGTATAACTCTTTCAGGCGATCAATCGCTAATTGTTCTGCTTTATCAACAAACTCACAGCCACCATAATAGCGCTTTGATGGGTAACCTTCTGCGTATTTATTAGTTAAACAGGAGCCTTGAGCTTCCATAACACGGGGGCTGGCGTAATTTTCTGATGCAATCAGCTCAATATGGTCTTCTTGGCGCTGACGCTCTTCTTCCATTGCTTGAAAAAGTTCATCATCAAAACCGGCAATGGTCATGGAATTTTTAAACATGCTATCTCCTAAGTTAGTTGTTCTGGCTGGATCA
>CAYMPX010000353.1:0-2609 GCA_964392135.1 uncultured Methylomarinum sp. | reverse complement strand
TCTAACAAATTTTAGTGATAATTTTATAGTGTTCAAATAAAAACCCCGCTAGAGCAAGGTTTTTTTTGGTTACGGTTTAACTTAACTCAGATAAATTGAACATTAAAAATTAAAACGAATACCAGCTAAGAAACGCCTACCATCAGCATACAAACCAGTTAACGCTCGTTTTATCCCCTTTTCTTGATAACTAAATGTTTGCTGGTTTGTGATATTGATACCCTGAAGTACAATCGAAATATTTTCAGTTGCATTGTAAGTAAAATCTGCGTCAACTTGCCCGTAATTATCAACATATCCTGGCCAGCCTTTGCCTGTATCATAGCCAGTTCTATAGTTATAGGATATACGACCACTAAAATCGTCGTCTTCATAATATGTACTTAAGTTAACTGTATGATCTGAATTACCAGGAATAGTGATATTGTTACCTTCCGCATCTTTTGCCTCACCATTTACATAAGTGTAGTTAGCTGAAACACCAAAACCGTTATATATTTCTTGTTGGTAACCAAATTCCAAACCTTGAATCGTACCTCCTTTCCCATTAATTGGACGATAAATTAAAATATCAACCCCTTCAAATTTTTCTAACGAGCCTTGAGCATCAATAAATGACTGAATATCTTTATGAAATAATGCAGCAGATAAGACTCCCGCCTCATTGAAATACCACTCAAGACCTAAATCAAATTGAGTTGCACGGTATGGATCTATTTTACTGTTCCCACCCGAACCTGTCTGTGTTTCTTTGTTATAAGATGTTGAGGCTGTCATATCTGCATAATCAGGGCGAGACATAACCCTTGCAGCACTAATACGTAAGATTAAGTTATCATCTAGATCAAATGCTAGATTAATACTAGGTAAAATATCTAAATAATTCGATTTTTCTGTCGTCCAAACTTCTTCACCTTCTGGACCGACATACGCAGAAGAAGATTGCCCTGTATAAACCAAACGTAAACCAATATTTCCTCGTAATCCTTCAGTTTCAATATCTGCTTTAATATATGCCGCAGAAATTTTTTCCTTTATATCAAAAGTGCTCGCCTTCCACGTCCGATAGTTCCAATCTAAGGAATCACCATCGCGACGAATTTTATTTGCGTCAGTAATTGCATAATTTTTCAACGTGCCACTAGAACCTTGATTTTGTAAAAAATCTGATGGAATAGCCGACGAATAATCTGCCAAATTCCAATTTAAATTGGTTCGATTGTCTGTTGTTTGTTTAGTATTAAAACGTGAATGATCTCGATATTTAGCTCCAAATTTTACAGCACTAAAAATGCCTAAATCAATATCTCGTTCAAAATCTACTTGTGCATAACTTTCAGAATCTTTAGAGTAATTACTGTCATAGCGTAGATAATCTAAATTCCATTGACGACCATCGGAAGGATCAGCCCCGTAAGAAGTTCTTATATCTTTAACTTGAGAAGCATCATAACTATGAACAACATTTCCACCCCAACCTACACTACGATCTTTTTGTGAACCACCAGTACCTTCGGTATATCCTACATCAAGAGATGAAGTCCACGTATTATTTTCATTCTCAAACTTTAAATCATAAGATTTAGTTTTTATTTTTGAATCTCGAATTTTAGTTTCATCAAGAATATTACTACCATTGGGCGACAACCCCAGTGTACCTCCAACTAGCATTCTTCCAACTTGTGGTTGGTCAATAATTGTTACATCTGTATATTGTGAACCACCGTAACCAGGCAACCATAAGAAGTTTTGGTTCTCATTATTCATAGCTAAAGTTGAATCTAGAGCATTAAATCTAATTTCAGTTTCGTCATTTGGTCGATATTGGAAAGTTACATTAGCTCCTGTTCGAACACGTTTCTGACTGAACATAGCAGATCCACCTCCACCTGAACTATATACATCTTTATAAACTGTTCCATCTTCTAATTTAATATCTCTTTTTGCCCAACTCCATGATTCAATTCCATCACGACGCAGATTACGCTCTTGTCTGACTAACGAAAATAAAGCACCAAAAGTTTCATTTTTATTTTTCCAACTATACATAGCAGATAATTGAGGATCAGTTTTTCCTGAAACATCCGAATATTGAGCCAATATTGAACCTGCAATTTTATTAGCTTCTAAATCAAGTGGTTCACGTGTACGTATTATAACTGTGCCACCAATAGAACCTTCATCGATATCAGCTTCAGGTGATTTATAAACTTCTAGACCAGAAACAATTTCAGACGGCAACATTGTATAATTAAAACCACGACTAGCAGCAGAACTGGTCCACCAATCAGCAGACCCTACTGCTTGCCCGTTTAACAATGTTCTATTTTGACTATCTGTTGTCCCTCTAATACTAACTCTTTCACCTTCACCAAAACTACGAGTAATTGAAACACCAGTTATTCGTTGCAAAGACTCCGCGACATTTTGATCTGGAAATTTACCTATGTCTTCAGCAGTTACCGCATCAACAATAGAATTTGAGAATCGTTTAGTGTTTAATGACTTGACTACACTGCCTCTAATGCCACGAACTTCAATTACTTCAACCGCGTTTTTTTGTTCCGCTTTATCAGCTTTTTCTTGCTCTGCAGCGAACACAGATGGCA
>CAYMPX010000352.1:0-2609 GCA_964392135.1 uncultured Methylomarinum sp. | reverse complement strand
TTAACTTGCCTATCAAACTTTTTCCTTGCAACGTGGGGCGGACCATATATGTCACCGTAATGTACAAACTCACTTGAATCAAACTTCGTTCTTCATTGTTTAAGTGTGTATAATGTTTTCCCATGCCTGCAATTTAACCTCAATCGCTGTTGCACTTATACTTTGAGTCCGCCCTCTCATTGAAATCACCTAGCGCACGATCCTGTGTATATCGCTCACCCGTCCGTAATGCGTATTCGGCACGGGCCAGTTCTTGGCCCAAGTAGGCGGCATGATCCAGACGACTGATCAGTTCGGCATTGATTACAGTGACATACATGGATGCGGCTGAACTGGCCGTGAAACGCCGTGTCAGCACGCCATTATTGGTGTAGTGCTCCAGCATCAGCCGTTGATGATGCCGATCGGGGTAGATGACGAAATACCCTGCTGGATCGAGCCTTAAGCGGGCAGATGTCTCCACCTCTTCGATGGGAATCGGATTGACCTCAAGCGGGGTTCCTGTAAAAACACCAGGATCATTGGCAGCTGTATCCATAATTAAATTCCGCAGGGTGTGCACATCAGTTGTGCCTATATGCTCAATCACCCGCACTTGTTGGCGAAAAGCATCAATGTGATTTGTATCTAGGTTTTTGAGTAATGGTCGTTTACCTTTAGCTTCGATGATGCGCATTCTTTCATTGATGCCATGATGCATCAGGCTGATCAGCGACTGCCCTGGCAAATGACCAATCGCTTTGCGCGTGTCCTCTCCACAGACGACCAAAAAACGAATATGTGGATTAGCCAGAACATTACGTATCAGATGCTCGATGCCCAGATTCTCCGTATGCAGGCTGCCGATGATGGATAGACCATCAATATCCGCGCCAGCCAATTCCTCGATCAGAGTATCAGAGTTGAGCGTACACACCGCAACTGGCGCTTGGAAGCGTATAACCCGATAATCGCCAGGCAGGGGCGGCCAGCCTTGCTGGATTTCGGGTTCTTCCGTGGCGCAGTGATCGCCTTCGGAAACAGCTGGATCCATCTCAGCAGCCAGATTTTGCGCCACAGCAGGCCAACATATTTCGCAACCCAGACAATCGTAGCGCTTCGGCTCAAACAGCGCGTGCGCCTCTTTTAGTAGTGAGCCAAGCTCGCCATTGATGGTGATTGAACCCTGCAATGTATTCACCGTGTCCTGAAAACAACCGCAGCGCCAGCACTTCTTCGCTTCCATGGTCTGGCGCAGTTCAACGCCAATTTGTTTCAATAATCTTTTCGACTGGGATTTCACCTCAGTGATGGCATGCACAGACGCGTTTTTTAATACGAAAATCCCACACCGAGGCGACCACCAGTGCTACAAAACCCGCTAACTCCAACGGCTTTGAATAGCTGCCGTAGAATACCCATAGCAACAAAGCAGCGGATGCGATACTCAACAACAGGGGCCCAGGGTGCTGGTGCATGCGATAGGAGTACGCCATGCCCGCTAATGCAAGAATCAGTAGGCCGCTAATCAATTTTACCATAAGCTCTTCGTCGATTTCAACGCTGATTCCGACAATGGGAAGCAATGCCACCGCAGCCAAAGTACCGTAACACGCTGCTACAGCAAGCAGGCTGGTTGCAGCTCCCACCCATGAATAATCTTTTTTCTCCGAAGTCGTATCTTTCATATTTCCTCCTTTTTGCATATTTTATCATTATCGAAATTATCGAAATATATAGTCAATAAAAAAACATCATCCGAGCCGTGCTTCCAGCATGTTCAAATCACCCTTTAGCGCCTTGAGCAGATCAGCGCTGTGCAAGCGGTAATAAACCATCTTTCCGTCATCACGTTTTTTCAGCCACCCCTGATTGCGCAACAGCTTTAGCTGATGCGATGTCGCTGCAATGCTTAAACCCAGCACATGAGCCATATCGCATACGCATAATTCGTCTGCTGACAGTGCTAGCAGGATTTTCAGGCGGGTAGCGTTGCCGAGTAATTTATAAAACTCCGCCAGTTCAGGTAGCTGGTTTTCATCTTCAGCCAGTCGGGATTTGATTGCATCTACCTTTGCATGATCGAAGCACGGAATATTACACGCTTCAATTTTCTCATGCCGGGTCGTCAGGACATTTATCATGTAAAACACCTCATTTAGGAATAAGCGAAAATGATAACCTGCCAAATCGGGTTGTCAAACAATCAGGATTTTACTGTGTAAAAGTGTTGACGGGGGTCTTGATGAATACCGCCCCGTAATGATAGGGACCGACCTCGACCACCTTATCCAGTTTGTATCCAGCCAGTTCGACCACCTGACGAACCTTCTCGAGCCTCTTGCCTGGCCAAGAACCGCAAAGGCGATGATTAGACCAGCCCATAGTGTTTCATCAAAAGCGATACTAATGCCGAGAATACCAAAGATGCCTATGACTGCCAGAGTCCCATAACAGGCAGCCAACGAAAATAGCGTGGCGACACTACCCAGCCAAGCAAAGCTGGAACGATTACGTGACATCACTTTTCTCCTGGAGTTCCGGGGACACAATACATAACTATTGGAGTTCTGGGGGAGTTCTGGGGACACAATACATAACTATATTTTCTTCTTTGGGCCAGGCTTCTT
>CAYMPX010000351.1:0-2637 GCA_964392135.1 uncultured Methylomarinum sp. | reverse complement strand
AGACTTTATCGTAGACCCTATTTTAGATCCGATACACTTTGGTTTTACCGAATCTATCGCGCGCAATTACAGTTTTAGACAACAATACCCCAATGTAGAAATGATGCTCGGCGTGGGGAATATTACCGAACTGACCCATGCCGATACATCGGGTATGAATGCCATATTACTGGGTATCTGTTCCGAACTGAATATTAATCATATTTTGGCAACAGAAGTCAGTAAACATGCCTGTAGAGCCGTTAAAGAAGCCGATATTGCCAGGCGAATTATGTATGCTGCCAAACAAAGTAACGCTTTGCCCAAGCATATAGATTCTAACTTAATGACCGTACATGATAGTGCCCCGTTTCCTTATCAATTAGATGAGGTTAAAGAATTTGCCGCCGCGATAAGAGATCCTAGTTTTCGCATACAAACCAGCCCTGATGGTATACATATTTACAATCGAGATGGCTTGCATAGCGCAACCGATCCCTTCGACCTGTTTCCTCTATTGCAAGTAGAAAATGATGGCGGTCATGCGTTTTATTTGGGAGTGGAACTTGCTCGCGCCGAAATATCATGGCAATTAGGTAAACGATTTAATCAAGACCAAGCCTTAAATTGGGGCTGTGCGACTGAACTTAACCAAACAACCATAGACCTGCATAGTTTCAAACCCGCAGGTACCACTTTAAAAAACAAGAAATGATACAAGAAGTTATCGTCACCACACAAAATACGCAAGGTGTACCCCATATTGCTCCTATGGGTATTCATCTGCTAGAAGATGAGTTTATTATTCTGCCTTTCCGTCCATCAACCACACTTAACAATATTCTGCAATCTAAAACGGCTATTATTAATTATTGCGATGATGTTCGTATTTTTGCCGGTTGCTTGACAGGAAAATCTGATTGGACATTAACAGCAGCCGAAAAGATCAAAGGTCAATACCTTAGCTCTGCCCTTGCCCATAGAGAACTTGAGTTGGTACGCATTGAAGACGACAACACTAGACCTAAACTTTACTGCAAAGCAATTCATACGGTAAATCACGCCCCTTTTCAAGGCTTTAATCGCGCTCAATACGCGGTATTAGAAGCGGCTATTTTAGTCAGTCGCTTAAATATGTTGCCCATAGAAAAAATAGAAAGTGAAATTGCTTATCTAAGCATAGGCTTGAATAAAACAGCAGGTGTAAAGGAGCTTGAAGCCTGGGGCTGGTTAATGACCATCATTGAGCAACACAAACAAGCGGTGACTCAGGCATGACGGGAATGCTCGCAAGTGTAAACAGTATTGATGAAACGCGACTTATCTTAAATACTACCGTTGATATTATTGACCTGAAGCAACCTGAACAAGGCGCTTTAGGTGCATTACCCGTTGAATTAGTAACAAAAATTGTACAGCTGGTTGACAAACAAAAACCTGTTAGCGCTACAGTAGGCGATTTACCCATGCAAGCTGAACGGGTTTTTAATGCGGTTTCTGCCATGGCAGAAACTCAAGTAGACTATATAAAAATCGGCTTTTTTCCAGGGGGCGACTGGCAAGCTACATTGACAAAGCTTGCTGAAATAACCCAACAAGGTCATCAACTTATCGCGGTATTATTTGCTGATACGCAACCCGAATTAAGTATTATCGAACCCTTAAAATCTGCAAGATTTACCGGTGTTATGCTGGATACTATGGATAAATCCAAAGGTTCTTTATCGCAAATAATGCCCTACCCTACAATTAAAGCGTTTGTTAGTCGTAGTAAAGACGCTCAGCTGTTATGTGGACTTGCAGGCTCATTAAAGCAAACAGATATTCCTGAACTTTTAAAGTTAAACCCTGACTACTTAGGATTTCGGGGGGCATTATGCGCAGATCATCAGCGTACGGCTCAATTAGATAGTCATTCAATTCATTCAATTCTCACTCACTTTGAACATCTTTAATAAAAAACTTGGGAGCCTGCTGTGATCGTAGAAAACATAATGAGCAAAACGGTTGTCACCGTAGACATGGATGACCCTATTAGTTTGGTTAAAGAGATTTTCGAGAACACCTGCTTCCATCATTTATTAGTTGTTGAGTCGGGGATATTACAAGGTATCATCTCAGATAGAGACCTTTTAAAAGCCCTAAGTCCAAATCTTGGTACAGTAGCGGAAACCCGTCGAGATAAAGAGACACTAAACAAACGCGCCCATCAAATAATGACTCGCAAACCAATCACCTTAAAGCCCAGTGCAACTATGAGCAGCGCGATTAAACTATTCAACAGCCATACCATATCCTGCATCCCCATTATCAATAGTAAACATGAAGTAGAAGGTATTGTGAGCTGGAGAGATATATTTAAGGTACTTTGATAAGGAATGTGCATGAAATTCTTAATACGGGGCGCAGGTCTTTAGCCTGCATTATAAAAGGCGGACTAAAGATCCGCACCCCAAAGTTGTCGAAATTATTTCATGTACGTTCCCAAGTTATTTCAGCTTAATCTTTTGTAGCAGCGCTCGCCCTTCGGCGCAAGCTCTTTATCTCTACTAGAGTTTAAACGTATCAGCAATGTCTAGCCTGGGATAACACTCCTATAGATAAATATAACCTCGACTCAAGGTCTTGAAAAATGAATAAAAAAATGTCTATTACCAC
>CAYMPX010000350.1:0-2638 GCA_964392135.1 uncultured Methylomarinum sp. | reverse complement strand
CTTCAAGTTTATTTCATCATTGATTTTCTGAACATGCGGTCAAGCTTACTGTTAGTATCTTGCGCGTATTGTGCTGCACGGTTAGCCGCTGATTCAGCTGCCGCTGCTTTTGCTGCCGCTTCAGATGCTGCCGCTTGCGCTTTTGCTGCTTCAGAAGATGCTGTTGTAATTTGAGTTTTCAAACCATCAATTTGTGCTTGTAAATTATCAATATCAGATGTACTTGCACAACCTGTTGCTAAACCCGCCGCAAGAATAACTGCAGAAATTTTTAATGCTTTCATTGTTTTGTCCTCTTTTTAGAATTATTTTAAATATCTAACGCAAAGTATAGTCGTAATTTTGCCTTTTTTTTAAGTGACTTTCCAGTCTTATTTTATTTCTACCCGCGTTCCTTTCTTAATCCAACGCCCTAACGCCTCAACTTGTTCGTTTGTTAAGGCAATACAGCCATGTGTCCAGTTCATCATTTGATGAATTGATTTATTTGCCGAGCCTAATCCATGAATACCAATATTACCCCCGATTGTAGTATTTTGTGGGGGAGTTTGCTGTTTTTTATGGGCGTTAATAATCGCAGTATGTTTTTCTTTACTCAATAAGCCACTTAATAAAGCCTCATTGGCATTTTCAACCGAAGGGTAATTCAACCCATAAAATTGATGGAAAGGACTTTTATTATTAATCCAGCCAATTCGGTAGGTGCCAATAGGCGTTATATCATCGCCTACTCGTTGTTTAAAGCCTGCACCATTACGACCTATGGCAATATTATTCATAACCATCAGGGTGTCTTTACCTTTTTTTACTTCGAGCACTGATTTTTTTGTATCAATCATTAACCATATATCATCAGCCCATACCGGTAGATAAAAAAAAGTATAACTTAATAATAAAAAGCTAAATAGTGATGTTCGTGTCATAAAAACCTACAATAAAATAATGTTTTGGTGTATTTTAAACTTTTCCAATGTCGCAGTAAGGTTAAATAATGCAAATAGAGACTCTATCAACTACGCCCTATACTGATCAAAAACCAGGGACTTCGGGGCTAAGAAAAAAAGTAACCGTATTTCAACAAGCCAATTATTTAGAAAACTTCGTTCAATCTATATTTAATTCATTACATAATTTCCAGGGGGCATCGTTAGTTCTGGGGGGCGATGGTCGTTACTTTAACCGTCAAGCGATACAAATCATTATAAAAATTGCAGCGGCTAATGGTTTTAAACAGCTCATTATTGGACAAGGCGGCTTACTCTCAACGCCTGCAGCATCACATATTATTAGAAAAAACCAGGCGTTTGGCGGCATTATTCTTTCTGCAAGCCATAATCCGGGGGGGGCTGATGAAGATTTTGGCATTAAATATAATGTCAGTAATGGTGGGCCCGCACCGGAAAAATTTACCGATGCTTTGTATGAAAATACCAAAACAATTACTGACTATAAAATTGCCAGTATTACAGATGTTGATTTAGACAGTCTGGGTCAACAACAAATTGATGATTTGATAATTACCATCATAGATCCTGTGGCGGATTATGCCGAGTTAATGGCTAGCATTTTTGACTTTGATTTAATTAAAAGCAGCATTACATCAAATTACATTACACTCTGTTTTGATGCCATGCATGCGATTACAGGGCCTTATGCAACCCGGCTATTAGAAGACATTTTAGGCGCGCCTCAAGGGTCTGTAATTAATGCGGTACCTTTGGAAGATTTTGGTGGCGGTCACCCTGATCCTAATATGGCTCATGCTAAAGAGCTGACCCAGCGGATGCTGGGGGATAATCCTCCTACTTTTGGTGCAGCATCCGATGGCGATGGCGATCGTAATATGATTATGGGAGCCCATATTTTTGTCACTCCTAGCGATAGTCTGGCAATTATGGCGGCTAATGCGCGTTGTATTCCTGCTTATTCGAAAGGAATTTCCGGTGTCGCTCGCTCAATGCCAACCAGTCAGGCGGTAGATCGCGTTGCTGAAAAGTTAGGTTTACCCTGTTTTGAAACGCCAACAGGCTGGAAATATTTTGGTAATCTTTTAGATGATGGTCAAATTACCTTATGCGGAGAAGAGAGCTTTGGTTCTGGCTCTGACCATGTCAGAGAAAAAGATGGTTTATGGGCGGTTTTGTTTTGGTTAAACCTCATTGCTAAAAAACGCATGTCGGTAGAAGATATTGTTACAGAACATTGGCAAACATTTGGTCGTGATATTTATTGCCGACATGATTATGAAGCGGTGGACATAGAGATTGCGAATGGTATCGTTGCACATTTACGTAAATTATTACCCGCATTAGCAGGACAATCATTTGCTGGTTATACGGTTAAATATGCCGATGAATTTAGTTATACCGACCCTGTGGATAACAGTGTCAGTCATAATCAAGGTATCCGTATTGGTTTTGAAAATGGCTCACGTATTATCTATCGTTTGTCTGGAACAGGGACTGTCGGTGCAACATTAAGAATCTATTTAGAACGATTTGAAGCCGATAGCAGTAAACATAGTCAAGATGCACAAGATGCACTTTCCTTTTTAATTAACCTGGCTGAGCAATTTTGTGAAGTTAAAAAGCGCACAGGGAGAACTGAGCCTACGGTAATTACTTAATATTGTAGGACG
>CAYMPX010000349.1:0-2648 GCA_964392135.1 uncultured Methylomarinum sp. | reverse complement strand
AATTAATCTATAGGGATTAAAATGCCATTTACAGCAGAACAAAAAAAAGCAGTTGTTGAAGAGTACCGTTTGTCTGAAACAGATACAGGTTCACCTGAAGTACAGGTTGCTTTATTAACAGCACATATTGTTCATTTAACACCGCATTTTGCAGCGCATAAAAAAGACAATCACTCACGTCGTGGGTTGTTGCGTATGGTAAACCAGCGTCGTAAACTACTGGATTACTTGAAGAAAAAAAACGTAGTGCGTTACCGTTCATTAATTGAGCGTTTAGGCTTACGTAAGTAATACGATAAAAAACGGTGATTGATCTATTAGAACAGGTCAATTGCCGTTTTTTATTTGAACTATCTACAATCAAATCTGAAGACTATCTCTTCATATTAATAACCTTTATTAAGGATCTTAATAGTGACTCCTATCAGGAAAGAATTTAAATACGGCGATCATCTTGTAACTATGGAAACGGGCGAAATCGCACGTCAGGCCAGTGGTACAGTATTGATCGACGTTGAAGGTACTTCAGTACTTGTGGCTGTGGTTGGTAAAAAAGAAGCGCAAGGCGGTGATTTTTTCCCTTTAACCGTTAACTATCAAGAGAAAGCCTATGCTGCGGGTAAAATTCCCGGTGGCTTTTTTAAGCGAGAAGGACGTCCGACAGAAAAAGAAACTTTAACCTCACGTTTAATTGATAGACCCATTCGCCCGTTATTCCCCGACGGCTATACCAATGAAGTACAAATTGTAGCGACAGTGGTTTCATTGAATCCTGACGTTGATACTGAAATTCCTGCGTTATTAGGTGCTTCTGCTGCTTTGGCAGTTTCAGGCTTACCTTTTAACGGTCCAGTCGGTGCAGCTTGTGTGGGTTATAAAGACGGTGCTTACCTATTAAATCCAACAAAGACTGAGCTTGAAACATCAGAGCTGGAGTTGGTTGTTGCGGGTACTGAACATGCGGTGTTGATGGTTGAGTCTGAAGCGCAATTGTTATCAGAAGAGGTGATGTTAGGCGCCGTATTATTTGGACATGAGCAAATGCAATGTGCCATTACTGCGATTAATGAATTTGCTGCAGAAGTTGCAACACCTGCTTATGACTGGACTGCGCCTGAAGCAGATACTGTTTTAGCAGATTTAGTGAAAGCAGAGGTTGAATCGGGTATTCAGGCGGCATATAAAATTGCTGAAAAAATGGATAGACAAGATGAATTGTCTGCCATTAGAAGTGCCTGTGTAGAAAAGTTAGCAGCGGATGATCAATATCAAGAACGTGATATCAGAGATATTATTGAGCAGATTGAAAAAACTATAGTTCGTGGTTCTATCTTAAATGACAGAGTTAGAATTGATGGTCGAGAGCTTGATACAGTGAGAGCAATTTCTGTTAAAACAGGTTTCTTGGAAAGAACCCATGGCTCTGCCTTGTTTACGCGTGGTGAAACTCAGGCTATAGTTATTGCAACATTAGGCACTGAACGTGATGCACAGATTATTGATAGCTTGGCGGGCGAGTATAAAGAGCCTTTTATGCTGCACTATAACTTTCCTCCCTACTGTGTCGGTGAAACCGGTTTTGTCGGTTCGCCTAAGCGTAGGGAAATTGGTCATGGTCGTCTAGCGAAGCGTGGTGTCGCAGCAGTATTACCCAATATGGATGAATTTCCATATACCATTCGTGTGGTTTCTGAAATTACCGAATCAAACGGTTCAAGTTCTATGGCTTCAGTCTGTGGTAGTAGTCTGGCATTAATGGATGCAGGTGTGCCGATTAAAGCGCCAGTTGCAGGTATTGCAATGGGCTTGATTAAAGAAGGCGATGATTTTGCTGTGTTATCTGATATTTTAGGCGATGAAGATCACTTAGGTGATATGGATTTCAAGGTAGCCGGTTCAGAACAAGGCATCACTGCTTTGCAAATGGACATCAAAATTGATGGCATTACCGCAGAAATCATGAAAACTGCATTGGAGCAAGCGAAACAAGGCCGTTTATTTATTTTAGGTGAAATGAATAAATCCTTGTCTGGTACACGTGAGGAGATGTCTGACTTTGCACCTAGAATTATTACCATTAAAATTGATCCTAGTAAAATTCGTGAAGTGATAGGTAAAGGTGGCGCTACCATCCGTGGAATCACAGAAAAAACCGGTGCCAGTATTGATTTAACAGATGAAGGCGTGGTTAACATTGCTTCTGTTGATAAAGCGGCAGGTGAAGAAGCTAAACGTATTATCGAAGAAATTACTGCTGAAGTTGAAGTAGGTAAAATCTACCAAGGTAAAGTCGCACGCTTAATGGACTTTGGTGCATTTGTAACGATCTTGCCAGGAAAAGATGGTTTGGTTCATATTTCTCAAATTTCTGATGAACGTGTCGAAAAAGTAAGTGACAAGCTATCAGAAGGTGATGTGGTTAAAGTGAAAGTGCTTGAAATCGACCGTCAAGGTAGAGTGAGATTGAGTATGAAAGAAGTGGGTAAAGAAGGCTAGGCCTGTTTTATTTATTTCAATAGAAAGGGCCGAAAGGCCCTTTTTTTATGGATGATGTAGCGACAACCCTTTGTGCATAAAAAAGACGCTAAATAGTGACAAAATAGAAAGGTAAATATGTTTTCAAAAAAAGTATTTGATCTGGATTGTAA
>CAYMPX010000348.1:0-2662 GCA_964392135.1 uncultured Methylomarinum sp. | reverse complement strand
GGGATTGAATCAAGGCATCGGTATCGCTTAAAGCTTTGGCAATGGCTGTTTGTTCTGTTTTTGTAGGAGGGAAAGCTACTTTTATTTTCTCTATAGTTCTAGCATTTAAACTTGGAACTCCAGATGCTTCATTATATGAATACCAATTAATTAAATTAAATTGAAAAAAAATAAATTTTGGTAAGTACCTCTTGTTTATTTCAGTATAAAAAAGAGTATCTACTGTCCAAAATGGTTCTGTCATATACTGAGGCTTATTTATTGTTCCTTTCCTTCCAATCAAAACAGACTCTGAATCATAAAGAAATTTATTAGCCCAGCCCATTAACCCCCCTGTACCTAAAATAGGGAATTTTCCATTTTCAGATTGTACTAATTTCTGATCTTTTCCATGCCTTATTTTTAAAGTGTCACCTAATTCTTTAACATCCCAATCCTCAGGAATCACCCCCACCTCAGTTTGCTTATAACCTGCCTTAATCACACCACTCATCCCTTTTATCATCCCCATCAAATTATAGTTCCCACGGTCTCCGTGGGAATTCATACTGGAACGCTCCAGCGTTCCGTGACGCAGGAGCGTCACAAACTGCATTCCCACGTGGAGCATGGGAACGATTAGTTTATTGTCTATCTCATTTCAACATATCCACAAAAACCCATTTTAGTGTTACTAAGCTAGAGCTAATGATGAGATTTTATAATTCATTAATCGCTACTTAATTAAAAACTGAAACCCATTTTTTCTAAATGTGCGTTGACTGTTTCTTCCAATGCTAATACATTTTGAGTTTGTTCTGGCATGGGGGTTTGATACCGCTCTGCCAGCTCTTTTATACGTTGGGTGAGTTTTTGGCTGAGTCTATCCATTTCTGTTTGTATTGCCCGCTCAATACTTGCTATCCATTTATCATCTACCACTAATTGCTTGATTTGCTCAATATTAAGCGTTGGATAAAAGCCCAATAATATCTTGTCTAATGCTATTTCTGCTTCTTTAATCGTTTTCTTTTTAGTGGCTTCTTGTTGCAGTAGTTTTAAGTATTGGCTTAATACTTGCTGCTCTTCTACCACGGTATCATCAACACTTAGTTTTATTGCTTTTAAGCGTGCGCTAATATGTGCTTTATTCACTTTTTCCAGTTCTGTAAAAACACCCTCTTCACCGCTGTGCTGCTCCTCTACCTCGGTTAATTCTGTTTGTATATTTTCTAGTTCTGCCTTGAGGTCATCAATAGCTTGCTGTTCTTCACTAAAATACCGATTAATTAATAATCGCTTAGGTATTAAATCGCATGTCCAGCCTTTATCAACTTGCTTACCTTTTTTATTGATTTCAATAATACGGTAAGTTTCCGCTTTCCAGCCATCCGCAGCTATTAAATAACAGTCATCCTGCATGACTTCATCCCAGTAATTCATAAAATGCTGGTAGATATCGTATTTATTTAACAGCGGTTTATCTGTGTAGGAAGTGAGTAAACTTTCACTCACTGTATGAATCAGTTCTTTTGGATGAAAGTTTACTTCTAAATCTTTAAATATTTTAGTGGTCTCTTGTTGCCAACGATTAAAGACTTGATCCATCTGTTCGATAAACTGTTTAAATTCTGCATGAGTAAAGATGCTTTGTTTAATCGCTTGTACGTCTATTTGCAGGTTTAAATACTGTTTGCGATTAGCCGGTTTAAACAAGGCGTCTTTCAACTGTGGAAAATGTTGCCAATAGGGTTGCAGCGCATCTATATCAACTTGAGGAATGCCCCCTAGCAAATGTGCTTCTATATCTTGCAGGTCTTCTGGCTCACTGCTGTCTATATAACGTGGAATATTAAGGTTAAAGTCATTTTTCTCAATCTCACTCACTGAGATCATCCGACTATAGCCTTTTATTTCTATCTGTTTATTAAATATATCGACTATTTTGTGTACGTCCATTTCACGCAGACGATTTTTATTGCCATCTTTAATAAAGCCTTTACCCGCATCGACCATAAAGATACCTTGGCGATTTTGGGCGTTTTCTTTATCAATCAGAATAATACAAGCAGGAATACCTGTACCAAAGAATAGATTAGCGGGTAGACCAACAATACCTTTTATCAAACCTTTACGAATAAGTGCTTTGCGTATATCCGCCTCAGCATTACCGCGAAACAAAACCCCGTGCGGTAAAATACACGCGCCTTTTCCCTGGCTTTTTAAGCTACGAATAATATGCAGTAAATAGGCGTAATCGCCATTTTTATCTGGGGGTATGCCGATATTGTCAAACCGCTGATAAGGATCATTTTCTGCATCAACCCCTTGTGTCCAGCGTTTATCACTAAAAGGTGGATTGGCGACTACATAATCAAAGGTTTGTAGTTGTCCTTGCTCATTTTTAAATAAGGGATTAGCTAAGGTATTACCCTGTTTAATTTCTGCATCAGGTTGATGATGCAGAATCATATTCATACGCGCCAAACCACTGGTACTGGCATCTTTTTCTTGTCCAAATAAAGTAACATCGGTCTTTGCTTCAACAGCCACTTTTAATAACAAGGAGCTTGAGCCACAGGTTGGGTCATAAACTGTAGTCTCTTTTTTTGTATCAGCCGATTTAATACCGATAATTTTAGCCATAATACGGCTGACTTCTGAAGGCGTGTAAAACTGACCT
>CAYMPX010000347.1:0-2662 GCA_964392135.1 uncultured Methylomarinum sp. | reverse complement strand
GGACTTCAAGATGGTATGCAAATAGCCAAAACTATCCTGTATTCTTGCTTCAAGACTTAAAGGTACGTGAGTTTATTAAACAGAAGTTGTCACATGCGTCAGTAAGTCGCATTCAAATCAACAGACCTGCAAATAATGCTCAAATTACTATTCATACAGCGCGTCCAGGTATCGTTATCGGTAAGAAAGGTGAAGATATTGATAAATTGAGACAGGAAATCTCAAAAATGATGGGTGTGCCAGTAAAAGTTAATGTTGAGGAAATTAGAAAGCCTGAGTTGGATGCAACGCTTGTGGCTGAAGGTATTGCTCAGCAGTTAGAAAAAAGAATTATGTATCGTCGTGCCATGAAGCGTGCGGTAACTAATACGATGAGGCTGGGTGCTGAAGGCATCAAAATCAATGTTGCTGGTCGTTTGAATGGTGCTGAAATTGCACGTGGCGAATGGTATCGTGAAGGTCGTGTGCCTTTGCACACGTTGCGCGCAGATATTGATTACGGGACAGCAGAAGCAAATACGACTTATGGGATTATAGGCATTAAGGTCTGGATCTTTAAAGGTGAAGTATTTGATATGGATGCGCACGCAGCATCTAATAAATCTAACTCTAAAAAATAGTTGAAGGGACAAAATAATGCTTCAACCTAAAAGAACTAAATTTCGCAAGCAGCATAAAGGTAGAAATAACGGTGTTGCTGTACGAGGATCTTCGGTAAGTTTCGGCGAATATGGATTAAAATCTACAACTCGTGGTAGAATAACAGCCCGTCAAATTGAGGCGGCTCGTAGAACGATTAGTAGACACGTTAAGAGAACGGGGAAGATGTGGATTAGAATCTTTCCAGATAAGCCGATTACAAAGAAACCTTTAGAAGTGCGTATGGGTAAGGGTAAAGGTAGTGTAGAATTCTGGGTCGCTAATGTTAAACCAGGAACTATGTTATACGAAATCCAGGGCGTTCCTGAAGAATTGGCACGTGAGGCATTTACTTTAGCAGCTGCTAAATTGCCTGTTAAGACAACTTTTGTAGCACGGACAATAATGTAATGAATGCGAGTGAATTGCGTCAAAAATCAAAAGAAGAATTGAATTCAATGTTGCTTGAAAAGTCACGTGAGCAATTTAATTTGAGAATGCAGAAAGGGACTAGTCAATTGGCTAAACCTGATCAAATGAAGAAGGTAAGAAGAGATATTGCCCGTATTCATACGATATTAAATGAAATGGCGAGTGCATAGGCATGAGTGAAAATAAACAGAAGATACGTACAGTAACAGGTCGCGTGGTAAGCGATAAAATGGACAAGACAATCACTGTTATGGTTGAGCGCCTAATAAAATTTCCTATTTATGGAAAGTTTGTAAAGCGTTCAACCAAGTATTTAGCTCATGACGAGCAAAACCAGGCAAAGCAAGGTGATATAGTTTCTATAACATCATGCAGACCTTTGTCAAAGAACAAAACCTTTAAATTGGTTTCGGTTCTAGAGAGCTTGGATTAAGACTAAGTTTTAAAATATTAATTGATATAATTGGGATTTAATAATGATTCAGATGCAAACTAACCTTGATATCGCTGATAACAGCGGTGCAAAAAAGGTCATGTGTATCAAAGTATTAGGTGGTTCACACAGACGATATGCCGGTATTGGCGATATTATTAAAGTCAGTGTGAAAGATGCGATACCTCGAGGTAAAGTAAAAAAAGGCGAGGTTTATAACGCTTTAGTTGTTAGAACAAAAAAAGGTGTGCGCAGACCTGATGGGTCAGTCATTCGTTTTGACAGTAATTCAGCCGTTATTTTAAATGCCAATTTACAGCCAATCGGAACGCGTATTTTTGGGCCGGTGACACGTGAATTGAGAGGTGAAAAGTTCATGAAAATCATTTCACTTGCTCCAGAAGTATTGTAAGGATAGGTTCAATTATGCAAAAATTAAGACAAGGTGATGATGTTGTCGTTCTTATCGGTAAAGATAAGGGTAAGCAGGGCAAAATTATTAAAATAATTGATGATAAAAAAGTACTGGTTGAAGGAATTAACCGTGCCAAGAAACATCAAAAAGGAAACCCTAATGCTGGAATACAAGGGGGTATAATTGATAAAGATATGCCGATCAGTATTTCTAATGTTGGGTTATATAATCCTGAAACAAAAAAAGCAGATCGCGTTGGTTTTAGGTTTCTAGATGATGGAAAAAAAGTCAGATATTTTAAATCTACTAATGAAGTTGTTGATGCATAGGGTATAAAAAAATCATGACTAGACTAGAAACAGAATACAAAAATAACGTTATTGCAACTCTACAAAAGCAATTTGGCTACAAGTCAGTGATGGAAGTTCCAAAATTGACTAAAATTACACTTAATATGGGTGTTGGTGCAGCAGTAGCTGATAAAAAAGTATTACAAGCGGCTTTGTCTGATATGGAAAAAATTTCCGGTCAGAAGCCAGTTGTAACATTGGCAAGAAAATCAATTGCCGGTTTTAAAATTCGTGATGATATGCCTATAGGCTGTAAAGTGACTCTTAGAAGTGACAAAATGTACGAGTTTTTAGATCGATTGATTAGTATTGCAATTCCTCGAATCCGTGATTTTAGAGGAATGAGTCCTAAAAGCTTTGATGGTCGTGGAAATTATTCAATGGGTGTAACAG
>CAYMPX010000346.1:0-2680 GCA_964392135.1 uncultured Methylomarinum sp. | reverse complement strand
AATAGCGTAAATAAAATTGATGGTTAGCCGTCGCGATAGGATCATTGTTTCGCAGTAACAGGAAAAGAGCGGAATGATATTGGTTAGTTTGTAATTCACTGGTTTTTAATGAAGCCGCCAATGCAAACTGATTGGCCTGCACCAATTCAAAAATATAGTGTTCTAAATCGGTATAGCACTCAGAAAGTAACCTTATTTCATTCAGTAATTCTAGGTATTGAGTACTTTCCCCCTTTTTTTTAAGGACAAAAGCATTCAACTTTAACACCTCCGTGTTGCCAGCATGACTTTTTGTTATTGGAGCCAGCAGGGTTTCAGCTTTGGTTAAATCATTTTGCTGAAGTGCTGTATTTATGATGTCCAGTGAATGCTGGAGAGAAGCTGTGTTTTGAGTCATAAGCGTCTTGCTCTAATGCTAATACCTAAATCGTAAGACGCTATGGTAGTTTTTTAACTATTCTTTGTAAACTAGAATTGGGCTTTGTTATCTGTGCCACCATGCTGGTTGGTTCTACGGTTCCAGTCATCCTGAGAAGCTTCTCGTTCTCTTTTTGCTTGTGCTTTGGAAATACAACGTTTTTTGTTGATATGACTACCCGTAGTCATGGACTTCTGACACTTGATGTCTTCATTAGCCGCATAAGCTCGGGACTTAGCTGAGTTCTGTTTGGTGGTATTACAAGCGGCTAAAGTTAATGAGAGTGCGCCTAAAACGAACAAATATTTTAATTTCATGGGTATTAATCCTAATTTTTTCATTGGAAAAGGAGGCATCATTGCCATACGGTTCTATTTATAACGAGTAAGTGTATAAGGAGTCAATATAAAATTACATTATTTAATTCTAATTTCAATTTTAATTCTAATTTCAATTTTGAAATGTATTGGTATATCATTGTTTTGCTACGGCTATGATAATGTAAATAAAACTGCGAGCATATTATAACTAAATGATAATAATGGAAATAATCTAAAAATATAAACGCATCACTGTTGAATGTTTTGCCTGAATATGAGTGGGTTATCAATAAAAACGATGGCTGTATCCTTTTGCTAACGCATAGGTTCTATGCTAAATCATCAATTTCATTAAACTTTATTTGAAATTAAATAAGTTTTAATTGTTGACCTGTAGCCAATATTACGGTTAATATCCAAACTGGCAAATTAGGCCGTAAGGTCCATAATCATTGAATTCGAGTTGTTTTGGCACTATTTCAACATCTCGTTTTTGCTGACTATGGCTTAAAAAAATAAATAATAACCTCCATTAAACAGGGAGAACTACATTGAGTACACTAAATAACCGCAATCCTTTGTCGATTGCTATTCGAAATGCATTGCTTACGGGCACCGCTTTAACTTTTGTTGCTGGACCAGCGTTTGCTGCAGACAAAAACAAAGATGAAGATAACCGTATTATTGTTACGGGATCACGTATCAAGCGTGTTGATGCCGAAACATCTGCACCTGTACAGATAATTGATCGAGAAGAAATTCTGCAGACTGGCTTAACATCAGTTGGAGATATCCTGCAAAACATTCCTTCTGCCGGTTCCGCACTAAACACCACCTTTAACAATGGTGGTAATGGTGAAACTCGCGTTGACTTGAGAAACCTTGGTTCCAACAGAGTGTTGGTACTGGTGAATGGTCGACGTTGGGCGCCTGGTTTAGGTGGTTCTGTCGATTTAAATAATATTCCAGCCTCTATTATTGAAAGAATTGAAATCTTGAAAGATGGTGCATCCGCTGTATACGGTTCAGACGCAATTGCTGGCGTTATTAACATTATTACCCGAACTGATTTCCAGGGTATGGAAGCATCTGCCTATAGAGGCGCATGGGATGAAGGTGATGGAAAAACCCAACAATATTCTTTAGGTTTGGGTATGACTGGTGAGAAGGGTTCAGCTTATGTGAACATTTCCTATACCAAACAAGAGCCTATTATGGCTGGTAGCAGAGCAATTTCTGCTGTACCAGTTTTTGGTGCGCCAACCGGTTATGGTGGTTCATCAGGTACACCATTCGGTCGTTTCCTTTATTATGATCCCTCTGGTGGTTTTTTCAACAGTGCTGGTGATGGAAATGGAGGCTTGCAACCTTGGGATAACGTTTCAAGTCGTTATAACTTTGCGCCTGAGAACTATCTCTTGACGCCTCAGGAAAGAATCAATGTTTTTGCTCAGGCCAGCTATGAACTAAATGATACCACGACTTTCAAAACAGAACATACACAGCGGCAGCAACACGCAGAGCTTTAAAAAGGGTTTCAACGGGTTCATTTACAACCCTCCACTTCCGTGCGCTTCACCACTGTTTGCGCAGATGCCTGCTGCATTTTTTTCACCAACGGCAACACACAATTATCCAGTGCTGACGGGGTAACCGGACCAATCACTTTGTGGCGAATAATGCCCTGCTTGTCGATCACAAACGTTTCCGGCACGCCGTAAACGCCATAATCGATACCCACATTACCTTCGTAATCGATCAGGCTGCTTACGTACGGATTACCCAGCTCCTGCAACCAGTTTTTTGCATCGTTTGGCTCATCTTTATAATTCAAACCATAAATAGGCACGATATTGGCGCGCGACAATTGCACCAATATTGGATGTTCAGAACGACAAGCCACACACCAGGAAGCCCACACATTCAACAGCCATACTTTGCC
>CAYMPX010000345.1:0-2697 GCA_964392135.1 uncultured Methylomarinum sp. | reverse complement strand
TCATTTGTAACACCTAATAAAATTTGAATATTCATCACAGCAACTCTACTTGTATGTCCAAGTAAGTTCAAAATCAAGTGTTTGGTTTCAGGATTTGAAAACTCAGATGTATACTCTGGGTTTTCAATGATAGGAAATACGGCATGAGCTATATGGTTCCGAATATTTCTTACCAAGGATAAACCAAATGATAAGGATTCATTATTCGCCAATTCAACATCAAAGCTGACATTAAATTTTTCTTGATAAAATCTTGCATAAGTGAGAAAAGTATCAACTTTGTGCTTATAGCTAGTAGGTACTTCAATGTCCATAAATACTTCATCAAGAAGCCAATGAGCTTGAACAGAGTAATTCCTTTTTCTTTTAGTATTTGGCTTATTAATTAAAGAAAGTTTGTAATGATGCTCGTAAAGAAAACTTACAAACCGATAAGTTTCTTCTAAAGCATTAGCAATAAATATAAATTGAGTTAGAGGTGTAATGATCCGCTGTATGATGCACTGCATCAGAGTCAAGTGTATCTCCTACTGACTCACACCACAAATGCGCCTCCTCATACCTAAATGGATTCATTTTGACAGTTTCAATCTGACTGGCTAACCGCAACCATTTAGCAATATTTATTGTATTGGCTTTTCCTACAGCTTCAGATAAATCCAATTTTTTGGAATACTTATAAATAATGTGAGCATTATCTAAAAGCTCACAAAACATAAATAGCTCATGTAGATGAAGAGAAAGCTCTCTAAATCCCTCACACTTTCGACATTTCATTTTATTTCCAGATAACTGCAAAGCCTTCCATAAAGACTGACACCAGGCATCAGGTGGTGTAGGAAGGTATACAACAAACTTCACGGCACCACTAAACTTGGTAAAAAACTAACCCTCAGAAATAAGCCGCGCTTCCTGCGGTCAACTGAAGCGTTTGATTAGGCTGAGGGTTACCAAAAAAACTTCACCGTTTAACTAATTTCTAAAAATAGCTGAGGATAAATTTTATTAAATCCTTTACTGTTTCTGGGCTTCTTCACTTAACACCACTCAAGTTTAAAATAGTTAGGTCAACACACGAATGATAAAAATACCACACAACCTTTAACTGTTGTAGTAATAAATAACACACTCATAATTTATGGCAAGCCTAACAAAGTGTTATTTAGACGCTCAACCTGCTTACATTTTCATGTACATCAAGTGAATAAATTTCATATTTGATTGTTATAGACTTGCCCACAAAAGCCACAGGAAGTTATAATTAACTTCCTTGGCTCAATCTCTTGTTATTAAATAACTTCCTAACCTAGCTTATTACCATGAATAACTTTGAATTTACTCATTCGTTCCCTGCTGTAAGAGGTATACAAGCAGGTAAACCTTGTTATATAGCTATGTGTCCCATGAGACTTATTCCCACCTTATTCCAGTTTAATGGCGAAGAGGTCCCCCCCGAGCTACGTGCTCAACGGACAATGAATAAAAGTAGAATCCCAGAAATCACTTCTTACCTTGTTGACAACCCTAGCGACTATACGCTTTCTTCACTAACCGCTTCTGTTAATGCGATGGTTAATTTTAAACCTTTCAGTGATACAGGGGTCGGCCAAAACATGGGAGCATTACTTATTCCCATGGATGCTCAGATTTTAATTAACGATGGTCAACACCGAAAAGCAGCCATTGAAGACGCCATTAAAGAAAACCCTGAACTTGGACACGATAATATTTCTGTTTTATTCTTCATTGATGAAGGTCTTCAACGCAGTCAGCAAATGTTTGCTGATTTAAACAAACATGCCGTTCGTCCAAGCGACTCAATTAGCACCCTTTATGACTACAGAGATTCACTTTCTGGATTAGCTCGTCATCTATCAAACGAGGTTAATATTTTTTCTCGTATGACTGAATTAGAAAAGTCTAGCATATCTAACAGGAGTTCCAAGTTATTTACTCTAAGTAGTATAAAAAATGCAAGTAAGGTCCTTTTACGAAAAGGCAATAAAGACTTGATAACAGAAGAGGATAAATTAATTGCTACTGATTTCTGGAGTGAAGTCACTCAAAATATGCCTGACTGGATAAAGGCTAAAGATAAAAAATTAATGACTTCAGAATTACGTGAACAATATATTCATGCACATGGCGTAATGCTGCAAGCAATGGGAAATATTGGTGCTGATTTATTAAGTAATTTTGAATCTGATTGGAAAGAAAGATTAACAAATTTATCAAAAATCGACTGGTCTCGACAAAATAAAGAGTGGGAAGGCCGTGCTTTAGTCCATGGACGTGTAAGTAAAGCTAGAACCAATGTCCTTTTAACAGGTAATTATATTAAACATCATTTAAGTATTCCCTTAAATGATATTGAAGAACAATTAGAGCAAGAATTTCACTCATGACGACAACAGATGAAACCTTTGTTTACTCAACTCATCAAGCTATGGTGGACGACCTATCTATTGCAGGTCGCAAATTATCAGAAGTAACGGAGGAAATTCAATCATTATATTTATCTGACCAACGCCCTTGGATTATTGGTTTTAGTGGTGGCAAGGATTCAACCACAATTCTTTCTTTAATTTATAACGCTTTATTGGAGTTACCTAAAGACCAGTTGACAAAACATATCTATGTGGTTTCATCTGACACCTTGGTTGAAACCCCTGTAGTTGTTGATATGATCTTATCTAT
>CAYMPX010000344.1:0-2740 GCA_964392135.1 uncultured Methylomarinum sp. | reverse complement strand
CATACGAGATACGAATTCGTGACTGGAGTTCAGACGTGTGCTCTTCCGATCTGGTCAATGTTGCGGATTTTGGTTGTCAATTTAAGGCGAGACAATATAGATGAATTTTATAAGTTCGACAAATTCGAACCTACAGCTAGTTGTCCCGTCTTAAGTTGGTACCCCATATTTATCAGAAAAAAATAACCCATAGTAAACTTCAGTCTAGCCGTGCGAAGTACAAGTAATCAGAAAAATTAAAGACGAACAAGACTGAAAATACAGATCACTAAGGAGATTTGAGCTATGTTATATATCCGTAAAATAGCTGTTGTTTTATTATTCTTAAGTCTGTTGTGTATTCTTGCTTCAATATTTATGCTGACTAAAACCCTGGCATCAGGCTATTGGGCATGGGGTGTTTATGGTAGCAGCCTGGTTCTTTTTATTAGTAGTCTCATTATTGTTTTCTTCCATCATGAAAGTAGTGAAACATTGCGATTAAAATACAGAGAAAGAAAAATAGAGGAGGATGAAGAAAAAATACAGCAATTGCAAAAAGACTATGAAGCAAAGGCGAATTTATTAGCGCATAAAGAAAATGAAGTTAAGCAGAAATTAATGCAATATAAGCAATATGCTGAATTCCCGGATGATAAAACCACAGAGGTTGATAATAAGGCCTATTTTGATGATGAAATTGCTCAACTGTTACATGATAAAGCAGAAATAATTTTTGATAAAATCATCAATAAAAAATATACAGAAAAAGATACGTTTAAAAATGAATTACTCCTTGAAGATATTGTTGATTTAATAGAATCTGTTGCCCGTATTCATCATCCTGATTCACAACATCCTTTATTAGAAACCAGCATTGAAAACCTGTTTCGATCTCTAAATAGACTTTCTCTGCAACTTTTGGTGTTAGTCGATAGTTTCCCCATCAATATTAAAGAATACAATCTGAGAAAAACCTATTTATATATTCAAAAATCAGCAACAACGATTGGTTATTACAAAAAAGCAGAACCCTTTTTAACCTTTGCTGGCCCCGTGTTACGTATTGGTTTGGCATCTAACCCCATGGTGGGTATAGCGCAAACACTGGCTATAGAAGCAGGAAAACATGCCATTAAAACAGGCTCGGAAAAATATGCCTTAAATTTACTGCACGATGTGATAGAAATCATTGGTGATCAAGCATCCACTATTTTTGGAGACAATACTTTACGCTATCGAAGTAAGCATTGGATTTATGCGGTGGAATTAACAGAGCTGATGCATTATTTTAATCCTGTTGAATCATCAATATTGTCTAAAGCAATGAGAATTATTAGTGGCTTATTAATGCGTAGTGAATATGATCGAATATTTATTTATCACTGTTTAGCGCAGCATAAAAGTGCAGACCCGGAACGCTTTTCAAATGACTTTTTTACTGACGAGAACAAACAGGAATTAGCCAGCAAACTCAGGGACTTTGTAGAAAGCGCTGTCAATAAAAACAGAACGGAAGAAAATGATAAAAAAATCATGCGTTGGCGTAAAAAAGCAGAACAGCGTTTAGGAGTGAAAATCCCATTAAATAGGGATCAAAATGATACAGAGTCTTTAAAAAATCAGCTAAGTTCAGACTCGCCTGAAAAGAAAATAAAACCTTTTTTGTCCAGGGCTATTTTAGCCATGATGGAAGAGGACGAAACGCCGCAGTTTATTTATACAGATATACATATCGAACAAGCCATGCAATCAGTGAAAATTAGACAACTGTGGTTAATTGCCTCAAATAGCCGGCTTATCCTGTTAAACGTCGATAAGGACGATAAAATACAATGTGTCTGGCGCTATGACGGTAGACAGCAACAGCCATTATCATTTCAGCGAATAAGTAGAGTTGTAGCCGATGACTGTAAGGTGACAGGCGGTTTATGGCAAGGTGAATTTAAAGCCGATACCAAACCTGCCTTTATTTTAGAAGGAAGAAAGATTGCTAGTTACGATAGCTATTTTCGAGTCCTGGAAGGCTTTAAAAAAATGCTTATTAAAACAGGCGCTATAGAACGTAGGTGATTAAGCCGCTTGCCACTCCATTTATTTTGTGGAACCAATGATTTGATTATTAATCTCATTTTAAGTTTAAATATATTGGGATTAAGCGATGAAAAAATGCAGTCGTCCTATTTAGATGCATTTTTTAAGTTCGATAAATTCGCACCATAATGTTCAATGTCTACATGATTCAAATGAATTCTAAACTACAGTTAGCTGTCCCGTCTTAAGTTGGTAGTCGGCTTTTACCAATCCAATACCTTGACTGGGGGGGAGTGCCATATAAGAATTATATGGCGTTTTAGAGTTAAATGGTCGCTGGACTGAGGGAAATAATCTAACTCATCAGTTGACGACAGGTTTACAATGGGCAGATAAATCATGGGTGGTAGAAAGCGGCGTTGTCAAAGACATTAACAATGAAAATGAATGGCGTTATATACTGAGTATCCGACTTTGCTTCTATATAATGAATTAAATACGCATAAAATGAAACTAACCATTGGGAAACTAGCCCACCTAGCCAATGTAACCATTGAAACAATTCGATATTACCAGCGTAAAGGATTGATAAATGAACCTGCGAAGCCAGCAACTGGCTATCGGCAATATCCTATAGAAACGATTGCCAGAATTCGATTTATTAAACGTGCTCAACAATCGGGCTTTACCTTAAAAGAAATCGCAGAATTATTATCTTTAGATAGCG
>CAYMPX010000343.1:0-2753 GCA_964392135.1 uncultured Methylomarinum sp. | reverse complement strand
CGCTGGCCAGCAGAGCTTGATGCCGAAATGGAACTCGCACCTGAAATGCGTGAAGTGATTGCTACAAATAACGTATTTGATGGTTTAGTGGATGATGATGGTATTGTTTGTATTCCTGCTATTCGTGGTGAAAAGCCTGCGATTGATAGATTAGAAGCCATTTTACATGCCGCTTATGGTGATGAATGGTCAGCTACAGTGTTAAACAATTTATTAAAATCAGTTAAATCACGAGATTTAAATTTATGGTTACGTGATAAATTCTTTGAGCAACATTGTAAATTATTCCAGCATCGCCCGTTTATTTGGCAAATTTGGGATGGCTTAGCTGATGGTTTCTCAGCATTAGTCAATTACCATACGCTTGACTACAAAGGTTTAGAGCGATTAATTTACACCTACCTTGATGATTGGATCAGTACCCAAATTCAACTTGAAAAAGATGGCGTTGAAGGTGCAGAACTACGTTTATCCGCCGCCCGTAATTTAAAAGAATCACTAGAAGCGATACTTGTCGGCGAAGAGGGACTTGATATATTTGTACGGTGGAAATCACCAGCTGAACAACCTATCGGCTGGAATCCAGATTTAAACGACGGCGTGCGCCTTAACATCCGCCCATTTATGCAAGCCAAAGATGTAGGGAAAAAAGAGGCAGGTGTACTGCGCTCAAAACCAAACATCCATTGGAAAAAAGACCGGGGCACCGACGTAGCCTCAGTCCCATGGTTTGACCTAGGCCTAGAATACGGCGGTAAACAAGGCGATAGAATAAATGATCATCACCTGTCTTTAGCTGATAAGATTCAAGCCAGAAACATAATAAAAGAGACTAATTAACATGAGTACTGTTAATCCAATAAATCAATTAAGTATTGAGGGGTTTAAATCAATCCGTTCGATGAAAAATCTTAAACTGAATAGGCTTAATGTCTTAATTGGTGCTAATGGCGTTGGTAAAAGTAACTTTGTTTCTTATTTTAAATTACTAGGTGAAATGTTAGACAGCCGTTTGCAAGTTTGGAGTCAAAAACAGGGAAAGGCTGAGCGAGTATTAAGCTTTGGTGTAAAAGAGACATCTGAGTTTTCATCATTTGTTACTTTTGGTATTAATGGTTATAAATTTATTCTTGAGCCAACTATTGATGGCGGATTTACTTTTAGTCAAGAGTCTTTGTATTTCGATGGACCTTACTATGGAGAAAAATGGATTTCATTAGGCTCTGGTCACAATGAAGCTAAATTAAAAAGTGAATTTGAGAAAAGAAATAAAGGAACAGAGGCTGATTATTGTTATAGCTCAATATCTAGCTGGCGTGTTTATCATTTTCACGATACTAGCGATACCGCAGGTGTAAAGCGTAACTGTTCTGTTCATGATAATGAATACTTAAGAACTGATGCCTCTAATTTGGCGGCTTATTTATATCAGTTAAAAAGTGATTCACCTGAGGTATATAGTCAAATACGTAAGACAGTAAGGTTAGCTGTTCCATTCTTTGATGATTTTGTATTAAGGCCAACCAAGCTCGAGAGTGAAGAAGAGCAAATTCGTTTGCTTTGGACACAATTAGATAGTGATTATGCATTATGGCCAAGCCAACTGTCTGACGGCTCTATACGCTTTATATGTTTAGTAACTGCATTAATGCAGCCATCTGCACCATCTACGATTATTATTGATGAGCCTGAGCTAGGATTGCACCCTTATGCAATTACATTGTTAGGTGCTTTATTACGCTCTGCTTCTCAACGCATGCAAGTAATTATTTCAACGCAATCGGTTCCGTTACTTAATGAGTTTGAAATAGATGATTTAATTGTCGTGGAACTAAAAAAAGGGGCTTCAAGTTTTAAGCGGTTAGATGAAACCGAATTTGAAACTTGGTTAGAAGATTATTCAGTCGGAGAGCTTTGGGAGAAGAATGTTTTAGGTGGGAGACCATCTAAATGATCAGAGTTCATGTTATATGTGAAGGACAAAGTGAAGAAGCTTTTGTAAATGAACTTTTATGCCCCAGCTTTTATGCGCAAGGCATCCAACTGTTAGCCGCTTTAATAGGAAGACCAGGCCATAAAGGCGGAAACTTTAAGTTTGAAAGGTTATTGCCTGAGGTAAAAAATAGACTATTGAATGACACTTCATGCTACTGCACGACTTTTTTTGACTTTTACGGGCTACCCGAGTCATTTCCAGGTAAAACAGATACCAGCCCTAACGATTCGATACAATCGAAATCACAAGCTGTCAATGATGCTTTAGTTGTAAAACTGACTGATAAAGTTGGACAAGATGCTATGAGACGTTTTATTCCCTTTATTCAAATGTATGAATTTGAAGGGTTATTATTCAGTGATCCAGAGAAAATGGCATCAGGGATGGACAGGGAAGACTTAGTTGAACATTTCCAACGAATAGCTAATAATTTTGAATCACCAGAGCATATTAACAATAGCCCTCAAACCGCTCCCAGCAAGAGAATACTGAATTTGATTAGAGGATATGAAAAACCTTTAATGGGCGCTTTAGCTGCGTTAGAAGTTGGTTTGGATTCAATGCGTGAGAACTGCGAATTATTTGATCAATGGCTTTCTAATATAGAAGCTGTTGCAGGAGATGGTCATTAAATGCAATTAATTGATTACCTTTTTGAGCAACTAAGAAGTTGTGCTAATTACAACTCTGCTGTGCAAATAGCACCTGCTGCTATTTTGTGGACGGATATTGAATGCCAGTGGCAGTCTGCTATGCC
>CAYMPX010000342.1:0-2758 GCA_964392135.1 uncultured Methylomarinum sp. | reverse complement strand
ACAAAGAGGCACAGGATATTTCTCTGGGTGAACTGGTATCAGAAACCTTTACTTCAGCATTGGTTAATTCCCGAAATTTCAAGATTATCGAACGTGAACAGCTGGATAAGCTGGTCAAGGAAATGGAGATGGGGCAGACTGGATTTATTGAGACCACAGATGCGGTAGAAATCGGCAAGATGCTACATGCAGACGCTATCATTACCGGTAGTGTTGCGTTACTGGCAGGACAGATTCAGCTGAATGCCCGAATCATAGAGATAGAAAGCGCGTATGTACTCAGTGCCGATACCAAAACAACCAGCTATACACTGAAAAATATTAACAAGATTGCTAATGAGATCGTTAGCAAATTATCCAGGAAACTCAGTAGTCAGTAACATTATGTTTCCGTAGCCGCATCGGGTACGACTACAGAAAGCGAAGTCTATTAGCCCGCTTTTTTACACGCCTGTTTCAGCAGTTCCGTACTGATTTCCGGTAATAATTGTTCCAGTTGCTTTTGTAGCACGCGTCTGGGATCCATACCTACCTTATTGAAGGTTCGAACAACCGTAGCCAATATGCGATGGCTTTTCAAACCCAGCAGTTCCAATGTGATTTCTGCATTTACAGTCTTCATGCGGGTCTTTACTAACTTGACGGGCAAGACTCTGACATTAATATTTACTTTCAACAGGTAGTGCAGTTTATGTTTGACAGCCAGCCGTTGAAGATCCGGTTTTTTCTGCTTATTGCGCTGTAAACTGTTCATCATTAGTTTTTCATCAAAAAAGTCCATTCCAGATCGATTAAATGATCGTATAACTGCAGCTTGTATATTTGGAACATTGTATTTAATGTTTTTTTCTTTACCGTGTTGAAGAACTATTTTGTTGCTCAGCAGCACCCGCTTTTCAATACTACAGCGGGTGCTGTCAGTTTGGGTTTTTCGATTATTCGTGGCTTTGTCAGGTTCTTCTTGCTGAATTGGTGTGGGCTGTAAATTTACATAAAGCTGTTCCCATTGCCCATTTTTTAATTTAATTTTTTGCCGCTGGGTAGCATAGCCTGAAGCTTGCACCATGACTTCTGCCACTTCGGTAGTCAGATTAGAAATATTCAGCGTCCCCTGATCACCTGTCAATCCACGATTGACATTATTTACGATAACCCGGGCATGAGGAATATTGGAAATAACCTGCAGGTATTTGAATGGCAACGGAGGGGGAACCGAGGCAGGTATTTGAGTAACAGGAGCCGAGAAATTTTTCTGAGCGGGTAGAAATACAAATTCACCCATAAGAGATGACGACTCCCAGGGAATTTGACGACCCTCCGTTACATTTATCACCCCATTTCTAACCCGTTTGAAAACTTGCTCTATAGTGAGACCGGGTTGGCGCAAGGCTTCCAGTAGATGCTCAGTGTATAAGCCATTGCGCCCGATGCCGTCGGCAGCAACAGAACCTGGTGCTGTGGCGTAAGCAATAAACGAGCCGACGGGACCATCCATACGCGCCAGTCCACGATCCAGACTGCGAAAACTGCGTGCAAAAGGATTATTTCTGCAAGCGTCCAGTATCACTATATTGACCGCATTACCAGCACTCTCCATTTTTCGCAATACGGCGCTGGCATCAATGCTTTCATCCTCCACTTCATCGGCAGCCTGCACATCGACAGCTAATGGAATCAGATAGTTCCTCCCCTTGATTTGTATGCCATGACCCGCGAAATAAAATAAACCCGTATCGGCCTGGCGAAGCTTATCACCAAAATTTCTAATCGCCTCGCGCATTTGTTTGCGATTAATATTTGTGCGGTAATCCACATCAAATCCTGTTTTTCTGAGGGCTTCAGAAATATCTATAGCATCGTTAACAGGGTTGCTTAGCGGTGCATCTTTATAATCTGCATTGCCTATAACCAGTGCAACTCTTTTTTCGGCGTATGTCGGCTGTGCTGACAACATTAAAACCAATAGAAAAAAAATCAGGGTCAGAGGTAATTTATATACGCTCATTTTATTTCGTGACACCTAAAGCCTTTTGTTTTCTCACCCATAAAGCAAAAGAAATACCCGCCCATCCACGAAAAGCAATTTCAACATTTAAACAAAAAGAAATAAACCAGCCTTCTGCTGTTGGCCATTCCTGAAAAACCAGAACACCTAAAATAACGGATATCCCCCCGGCTACCGATGTAGATATTTTATGCGGAAGATTTAAAGCATATGCCAGAGTAATTCGAACAATTCCTCTTACAATAAGAAAAGCCGCTATCATCATACTTAATCGCGAAACACTTCCTGACACACTTAATATAATTAACGCGCCTACCACTGAATCTAATACGCCAACCTGTAGATTCTGAATAACATCTCGCTGTTGTTTCGCTAGCAATGCATCCAGACATTCCAGCAAGCCAAGTATAAAAACCATCATCCCACTCACTGGCAGCCAGGAAAACTGTCGCGCAGATAGAACCATGACATCCGTATTTGTGACACTCGCCAAAGCGATAAAAATTCCTGCCAGCATAACAATAATCCATTGGATTATTAACCGCCGCCAATCCATATCGAAACCTTCAAATCGAGTTAATTTTTCTAATAATTTCACTTATTTAATCCTCGCTATGGTTTATCCGTAATTATTTCCTCGTTCCCACGATAACCACGGATGGTCGGAGTGTCGCCGTTGTCGGAAATATTCGGCAACTGTGGGAATGCAGACCGAGCCTGATATAAGCACCGTATGCGTTCCCACCGAGGACG
>CAYMPX010000341.1:0-2775 GCA_964392135.1 uncultured Methylomarinum sp. | reverse complement strand
TTAACTGCTCTAACGCAGTTGCCAATTCCTGGGTACGCTCTTTAACCTTTTCTTCCAAATTCAAGTTCAAATGCTCTAATTCTAAACTGATCTTTTCACGCTCATCAAAAGCCTTGGCAAGATTGGCAGTCATACGATTAAATACGGAGGCTAAATCTGCAATTTCATCTTTACTGTTAATTGATACGGTGATACTTAGATCATTATCTTGTTCAATCCGTTGTATGGTTTTAGTTAATATTTTAATCGGGGAGATAAAACGCCGACTCAAAATACTAACAATAAAGACAATAGGTAAAATAACTATGCCTGCCGCGATATTCAATTCCTTTAATAATTCAAATTTAGGCTCACTGGCTTTATCTTTTGATATAAAGGCTGCAATTTGTAAACCAAAGTTGCCAATCATTTGTCTATCAGATAAAGCAGCAAAATAAGACTGACCGTCAAAAAACCAGTTTTCCTGTTGCTTAAAAGGTTTATCTATTAGAAAAGTCTGAATACCCGTATTTGTAACACGCTCTAAAGATTGTTGTTGCTGATGGTAAAAAGCAAACTGATATTGCTCAGATAATAATTGTTGATAAATATCAGACCATGGATGAGTTAAAACCAGGTAACCTTGCCGGGATAAAATAGAAGTACTTAAATGGACGACAAAAGCTACTATAGGTTCAGTGTCTAACGCTACACTATGAACGGGAATAAACCGATAGTCTTGTTGTTCCAAATGCCAGGCATCAGGTAATGTTTGACCCAACACATTAGGTTGAGATGAGGCAATTAATAAACCTTGCTGATTAAACACATATAAATGACCTGGTAGCTGATAATTGTTTTTTAAGTTAAGTAATTCATTTTGAATGCGCTTGTCTAAATCATCAACAATCACATCCATCATCATAGCCGAAGATCGCCAGGATAATAAATTGACCCGTTCAAACGCTAAAATACTGTTGATTTTATTGGCATGGAATTGAGCAACTTCGGTTAGATTTTGTTGCATATGATGCTCTATTTTATTAGAGAACCCATAGTAAACAACCGAGCTGAGCACCACGACTGTCATCAATACCATAATCGTTGATAAAATAATCAACCGAGTCACTAAGGAATAATGCATTTATTTTGTCTCTATACTTAATAAGATCTTTACCAGCGTATCATCCGGTCGCTGAGACACATAGCTAATAGCACCTGGTACGCGTTTAATAAAGAGTAAAGCCGCCTGTTCTGATGATTGAGTCAATGGAGGATTAACCCCTTTAAATGACATTTTATTCCAATAATCACCTAACATTTGAGGCGAACGATTAAAAATCACCTGAGTAAACCGTTTGCGAATAATTGACTGAGCAGGCAAATTTAAAGGAATAATAGTGCTGTCATCCGCATCCCAATAGTTCTTTTTCAGCAAATAAATGGCTGCCAGCTGTTGACGACTAATTGATTCAACAGCTGTATTTCTATGGGTAATGATATAAATATCAGCCTCACTAACAGTCGGAAAAAATAAACTTAAACTGAAGATAAAAACGCGAATATTCATCAGAATAATATGGCAATTGAACTGTACAAACCGGTCTCGTTCTGCCAATTAGCGCCCCATGTTTGCTGCCATTCAAGTTTAAATAGAAGACCGGAACGTGGCTTATAGACCACCCCGCCCAACGCGGTGTCACTGGTTTTTAATTGATTGGTAAATTGAAAATGTTCATAGCGAGTAACAATATTTAAATCCAGCGGTATAGGAATACTCAATTGTACATAGCCTCCCCAATCCTGATTGTGATATGTCGCTTGTTCAGCATTGTCAACCAGGGTTAATAGCAGCTCACTCTCTATTTCAAAATTTACTTGCTGAAAAAACAGATCAAAACTCCAAGTGGTACGCGTCTCGTTACTGTTTTTAACATTATCATGTTGCATGGTTAAAGCATAATAGGCATCTAAATCATCATGTAAAGTCCAGGTGGCACCCAAAACGCCTTGGTAATCACGCCCCTGTTTACTAATTGGTTTAGGGTTTAACTCTTGATAAGGCTGCCAAAAAAATTCAATGGCATGACCCGCAAAAGGATCAAATTCGTGACGATACTTTATCCCGGTAATATAATTAGCAAAGGAATAGGTGGTGGTTACGGGTCGGTTAGTCGTCCAGACTAATGGTGCAGCATGAATTAAATTCCAGCGATTGAGGGGCGATAAAAACTTGCCAACTCGAATGTTATCTTGATTATTTATTTTAAAATCATTATATAAACGCTCAATAATAACCCCGGCTCTATCCAATTTAAGGCCTTGACCACTTTTCCATAAGGGAATTGAAAATAACTCAGCCTCAAGAAAAGGGTTGACCCAACGGTTAATATTAGCCGAAACAAATAGACTAAGGTCATCAATGTCCACTTTAGTTGGCTGATGGTCAGGTGCTTGAATAACGGTGTTTAAATAACCAGAGATTTTCCATTGCTTATTTTCCCAGAAAGAATCCTCGGCAAAAACGGTGGATTGTACGAAGCAAAGCAGAAAAACAAAAAAATATTTCATTCCATTAATTGACTTCAGAGAAAACAGCATTTTTTGAGACGAAAATCAGCTAACATCATGCAAACATGAGATAAAAAATAATGGGCTATAAACATGAAAAACAGCCGTATTTTAAATTTCAAGAATTATAGACATAATGTTGCTAAAAGAGACGAAATAAATCAAATTTTCACTTTGTTACCCCGCTCAATGTGAGATATTGTCCCGCCTTAGATGGAAATTTAG
>CAYMPX010000340.1:0-2787 GCA_964392135.1 uncultured Methylomarinum sp. | reverse complement strand
GTTTAGAGTTAAAACAAATAGATAATCAATAACAAGATTTTAAAACCACTTAATTTTTTAGACACACCGACCTATCGGAGTATTGATATTATGGAAAAAAACAAAAAACTTTCTCAAGAATTGTTAACCAACCTCAATGCCTACTGGCGAGCCTGTAACTATCTGGCCGCCGGGATGATTTATTTGCAGGATAATCCACTACTGCAAGAACCGTTACGGCCTGAGCATATTAAAAACCGCTTATTGGGTCACTGGGGAGCTAGTCCGGGGCTTAGTTTTACCTATGTTCATATGAACCGGTTGATTAAGGAATATGATTTAAATGCGATTTTCCTCGCAGGTCCCGGTCATGGTGCTCCCGGCGTATTGGCGCCGGTCTATCTGGAAGGTGCCTATTCGGAAATTTATCCAAATAAGAGTGAAGATAAACAGGGTATGCTGAATTTTTTCAAGGAATTTTCATTTCCAGGGGGAATTGGCAGTCATTGTACGCCAGAAACGCCAGGATCAATCCATGAGGGCGGTGAATTAGGTTACAGTATTTCTCATGCGTTTGGCGCCGCATTCGACAATCCTGATTTAATTGTGACCGTGGTGGTGGGCGATGGTGAAGCGGAAACAGGGCCATTGGCGACCTCATGGCATTCCAATAAATTTTTGCATCCTGTTCGGGACGGAGCTGTTTTACCGGTTCTGCATTTAAATGGCTACAAGATTAATAACCCGACCCTGTTATCACGCATCTCTCATCAAGAACTGGAGAATTTGTTTAAAGGCTATGGCTGGAAACCTTATTTTGTCGAAGGTTTTGAACCGATGGATATGCATCAGCAGATGGCGACGGTTATGGAACAATGCGTACTGGAAATTCGTCAGATTCAGCAACAGGCAAGAGCTAATGATAATGTGACTCGAGCACGCTGGCCAATGATAGTATTGCGCAGTCCTAAAGGCTGGACGGGACCTGAAACAGTTGATGGGCACAAAGTTGAAGGCTTCTGGCGTGCGCATCAGGTGCCTTTGTCTGGAGTTAAAGACAAACCACAACATTTGCAACAACTGGAAGACTGGCTACGCAGTTATCGACCAGAAGAGTTATTCGATGTTGAAGGTCAGTTGTTGCCCGAATTAAAAGCGTTAGCGCCAACAGGCGCAAGGCGTATGGGTGCAAATCCTCATGCCAATGGCGGTTTGTTGCGCAAATCATTACGCATGCCTGATTTTAGAGATTATGCGCTTGATGTTGCTCAACCAGGTCATCAACGAGCGGAAAATACGCGACCATTGGGACAATTATTGCGTGATATTATGCAGTTGAATGCCAGCAATTTTCGCGTATTCGGACCCGATGAAAACAGCTCCAATAAACTGGATGCCATTTATGAAGTCAGTAAAAAATTGTGGCTGGCAGACTATTTACCTGAGGATGCGGATGGAGGTGAATTATCGACCGATGGCAGGGTGTTGGAAATGCTCTCGGAGCATACCCTTGAAGGCTGGCTGGAAGGGTATCTGTTAACAGGCAGGCACGGTTTCTTTGCAACTTATGAAGCCTTTGTACATGTGATCGACTCAATGATAAATCAACACGCCAAATGGTTGGATATTAGTGAAGATATTCCCTGGCGGGTACCCGTTTCATCACTTAACTTATTAATCACTTCAACGGTCTGGCGGCAGGATCATAATGGTTTTACCCATCAAGACCCGGGGTTTCTGGATATCGTCGTCAATAAAAGTCCTAGCGTCTGCCGGATTTATTTGCCACCCGATGTCAACACGTTATTGTCGGTAGCCGATCATTGTTTGCGTAGTACTAATAATATTAATGTGATTGTTGCGGATAAACAAAAACATTTTCAATTTTTGGATATGAATGCGGCGATCAAACATTGTACCAAAGGCATTGGTATCTGGAGTTGGGCTAGCAATGACCAGGGAACAGAACCTGATGTAGTAATGGTGGGCTGTGGTGATGTACCGACTCAGGAAGCGCTGGCAGCCATTGGTTTATTGCGCGAACATTTTTCTGATTTAAAAATTCGTTTTATCAATGTGGTTGACTTATACAAACTCAGCCCTGCAACCGAGCATCCACATGGTCTATCAGATTACGATTTTGACAGCCTGTTTACCAAAGATAAACCGATTATCTTTAATTTTCACGGCTATCCCTGGTTGATTCATCGCTTGGCTTATCGCAGAACCAATCATAAAAATCTGCATGTGCGTGGCTATAAAGAAGAAGGCAATATTAATACCCCGTTGGAACTGGCGATCCGTAATGAGATAGACCGCTTTAGTCTGGCAATAGATGTGATCAACCGGGTGCCGCGTTTGCAGGTGGCTGGGGCACATGTCAAAGAAGCGATGCGTGATATGCAGCTGGAATGCAGTCAATATGCCTACAAGCATGGCATAGATAAACCAGAAGTTGCTGATTGGTCCTGGCCTGTTCAAGACTAATGACAACCCATAGCCAGTATCATATTGATGAACTACCGAATAACTGCATTTTAGTTATCAACTGTGGCAGTTCAACGATTAAATACCAATTGTTGATAACTGACAAAGAAACCGTGTTACTCAAAGGGTTGGTGGAGGGTATCGGCTGTTCTCGGGGCAGACACGATTATTTCTGGATTGATAGGGTAGGGCAAAAGCATCAGAATTGCGTTACCCTGCAATATCTGGATTATAGCCAAAGTTTTTCCGTTATTACCGATGTCTTGGCAGAGAGTAAATGCCCAACCCCCATGGCTATAGGGCATCGTGTGGTTCATGGCG
>CAYMPX010000339.1:0-2788 GCA_964392135.1 uncultured Methylomarinum sp. | reverse complement strand
TTAAACATTTTATTAACACATTAGACTAAAAACGTATGTCAAACTTAGAAAACATCATTAACGACGCATTTGAAAACCGTGCGGACATTACGCCATCAACCGTATCT
Organism: uncultured Methylomarinum sp.; assembly: GCA_964392135.1. Taxonomy (GTDB): domain Bacteria; phylum Pseudomonadota; class Gammaproteobacteria; order Methylococcales; family Methylomonadaceae; genus QPIN01. The sequence continues at coordinate 2,681 of CAYMPX010000339.1, read as the reverse complement.
GCTGAAATCCGTTCAGCCGTTGAAGAAGCCATTAATATGCTGGATGCAGGTACAGCGCGTGTTGCAGAAAAAACCTCGGGCGAATGGGTGGTTAACCAATGGTTAAAGAAAGCGGTTTTATTATCATTTAAAATCAACGAAAACCGCGTTATTGAAGGCGGTAACACCCGCTACTACGACAAAGTAGAAGCTAAATTTGCCACGCATTCACCTGAGGATTTTGTTAAAGGCGGTGTTCGCGTAGTACCCAATGCAGTCGCCAGACACGGTTCTTACATTGCACCCGGTGCAATATTAATGCCTTCTTTCGTAAACATCGGTGGCTATGTCGATAGTGGCACGATGGTTGATACCTGGGCATCCGTAGGTTCTTGTGCGCAAATTGGTAAAAACGTACATTTATCAGGTGGTGTGGGTATTGGTGGGGTTTTAGAGCCATTACAAGCAGGCCCTACCATTATTGAAGACAACTGCTTTATCGGTGCTCGCTCAGAAATCGTTGAAGGCGTTGTAGTTGAAGAAGGTGCGGTCATCTCAATGGGTGTTTACATTGGTCAAAGCACAAAAATTTTCAACCGCATGACAGGCGAAATCATTTACGGCCGTGTTCCCGCAGGTTCTGTTGTAGTACCTGGCAACTTACCATCAAAAGACGGCACTTACAGCTTGTACTGTGCAGTGATCATCAAACAAGTTGATGAAAGAACACGTAGTAAAACAGGTATTAATGAATTGTTACGTGATTAATACAGCACGTTGATTGAAAGTTGTTTCATCATCTGCTGGCACAACTCAGATTGACATATCCACTGAAAGGCTGCTTTTAGCCAAAAGCAGCCTTTCAGTGTTACCATTCCGAGATGAATAATGATGACCTCACGAGCGCAAAAAGCATCATTAAAAACAGATACCAATTGACACTACTTTCGATTTAAAGCCGCAGCCGTATCTTGCTCATCACCTGCCAAGTGTGCATCGCGTGGTGGTAATACATCCGCTACGACTTCCAGACGCTTCCATTCAGGTACGGGTGTTTCGCAATGTTGTTTAGGAACGAATACGGACTCTTCAACGAGTGTCATTTTGTGAATATAGCGAGGACAATTAGGGAACATTTCCCGCAGTTTAACCCGCAACACCATTTCTGCTTCAGGCCAGCGATCCATTAATGGATCATTTTCTTGTACAAAAGCACTGCCGTTTAAACGCAGACGTGCTTGCCGCTGGAAATCCACGAACAATAAACTGACGAATTCATTAACCAGTACATTGCCAGCAGACAAATACATGCCACTACCATCGTAGAGAGGAAAAGCCAGCGTAGATTCATCAAGTACCTGTACTAATCCAGCACTACCGCCTTTATAAGAGCAATTAGGATGTCCATCCCGATCGACTGTGGCGAGGAAAAACATGTTCTGCTCTTCAATAAATAGCTTGTCTTCAGGGCTAATCTGATCGGTTACTATCGCTTCAACAAGACGATCAGCCATACCTCGCGTCTCAAACTGATCTTGAAATTTACGGCTACCCTCATGGAAAAATTCACTCATTGCTCCTCCTAGGAGTTAATATTTTGAAAAAATGTTATTCAGAATGCTCACGAAGACTTGCTTCGATAATCATAATAGCGGCCTGCTTAGCCTGTTCAGCTGAACCAGAATATCTTTTCATCTGCTCCGAAACAATAGCACCTTCAACCAGCAGACTTAGCTGAAGAGCCAGGTTTTCAGGCGATCTCAAACCACACTGCGTAGCCAGACCAGCAATATAGAGGCGAAATTTATCATAAAACTCTGCGGATATCTGATGTACAGGATTTCCCTCAAGTGGAAATTCAGCAGATGCATTGATAAAAGCGCAACCTCGAAATTCTGGAATATTCATCCATTCGCTAATCACATCAAAAATTGCCAACAACTTATCTTTCGGATTACCGGCTTTATCATCAACTTGACCAACAAACCACGTTCGAAAATCCTCATCGCGTTTACGCAAAAAAGCGATAACCAAGTCATCCTTGGACGGAAAGTATCTGTAAAGACTCATTTTGGTGGTCTTTGCCGCTTTGGCTATCGCATCAACACCTGTCGCTCTAACGCCTTGACTATAGAACAGTTCTGAAGCAGCTAACAGGATTTTTTCTTGTAGATTTATAGACATAAATATAAAGGGTATTAATAAATAACATTGCAACTATACCGATCGGTATAGTGTGATTTAAACGATACTGACCGGTAAGTAATAAATTATAACAAACAATTTAACATACGAGGAACCTATGGAAATATTATTAGTTGGTGCAACAATCATGCTTTTTGCCCTTTTAGCATCGGCTTGGTTGATGATTTTTGCACGGTGGTTTCCCATTAAAGGGATTGATGGTGCTTTTTTAACAGACTATACAACACTTATAAGAGCTCATATCGATTTTGCATTAATGGCTCTGTTTTGCCTGGCTTTTTATGCTACCAAAGTTCCATTACCCATTACAGCCTGTTGGTTTGTGGTGATCGGTGGAATTGCTAACCCTTGTGTATTTGTTATTGCTGCCTTTGATACCAATTTCTGGGATAAAACCATTTGGAAAATCTACACAGCGGCTAGTTTTATTATTACAACTATTGGCTTTACTTGGGTTGGCATTACATTATTGAATTTTGCTTTGTGAGATTAGCATC
>CAYMPX010000338.1:0-2788 GCA_964392135.1 uncultured Methylomarinum sp. | reverse complement strand
TCTACTCTCATCTCTATTCGATGATGTAGTTAGCAAATGTCAACAGAACCTAGGTGTCCTGTGTTAAATTTATGGCCTGCCTTAACCTGGTTGTGACTATCTAAGTAATAATAAAGACTTTTTAGTATTAACCAGCATTTTATGGGTAAAACTACCTAATAACATATCGTGTAAACGGGTATGACTAAATGCGCCCATAACGGTTAAATCAATATTATGCTGTTGTTGATAAAGGCATAAGGCTTGATCTGCTTTGCCTGTTAATTTGGCACTGATTACCTCAATATTATTCGTAGATTTTAGCTTATCACTGGCTTGTTTCAGCAATTTGGCAGCAGTCTGTTCATTGTTATTAACACAGATTAAATGACATATCATACCTTGGTATAATGGGCTGGCTGTAACCATATCAACCGCTTTATCTGCCGCAGAACTGCCATCGTAAGCAATCATGATGCGCTCGGGTGTTTTAAAGCTGTCGTTGACGATTAAAATAGGGCAATGTAGAGAGCGAATAATGGCCTCTAATTTTGCGCCTATTTGATTTTCCTGGTTTTCATGCACTTGACCTCTTAAACCCAGCACCAGGACTCGGGTATTTTCTTCCAGGTCTATGACTGCTTCAATTAAATCGCCATGACGCTGTTTACTGGTGGGGTAGATGATCCCTTTTTGTTCAATATGCTCTTTTGCAGCATGTAAAATCAGTTTCCCTTGCTGCATTTTTAATTTACTTTGCTGTTGCTCAAGGTTAATAATTTCTTCCAGTAAATGTTCCTGGGCACCTAAGCCTATATTTCCTGAAAGGTCTGTACTCGTAGACGTTTCGTGATGATGGTTTAGTGTATGTAGTAGCTGTAAGGGAGCGTCTACTTTTTCAGCAATCCAGGCGGCATAATCGCAAACAGATTCAGTTAGGGCTGCGCCATCAATGCAGGCAAGTACGTGTGGTGTTTGAGCGTTCATTAATGACCTCCCATTATTTTTTCAATTTCTTCAGGATTATCATGGATGCCAAAGCGATCGATAATGGTTGCGCTGGCTTTATTTTGACCGATTAATTTAACATCGGCACCTTCTCTACGGAACTTTAACACGACTTTATCTAAAGCTGAAACAGCGGAGATATCCCAAAAATGGGCATGGGTTAAATCAATAGTGACTTTATTCACCACTTCTTTAAAATCAAAATTAGAGACGAAACGGTCTGCAGAGTTAAAGAAAATTTGTCCGTGTACATGATAACTACGCGTTTCACTCACATCGTCCATGACGGATCGAACATACATGAAGTGACTGATCTTGTTAGCAAAAAACAGGGCGGCTAACAATATGCCGGCAAATACGCCGAGCGCCAGGTTATGCGTCCAGACAACCACAATAACGGTTGATAGCATAATGACATTTGCTGATAAAGGGTATTGTTTTAAATGGACGATAGATTCCCAGCTAAAGGTACCGATAGATACCATAATCATTACCGCAACCAGTGCCGCCATGGGGATTTGTTTGATCCATTTATCTAAAAATACCACCATAATCAGTAAAAAACAGCCGGCAACCAGTGTCGATAAACGTCCGCGTCCTCCTGATTTTACATTAATGATAGATTGTCCTATCATGGCGCACCCCGCCATGCCGCCCATCAGTCCAGCACCAATATTGGCAAGACCCTGTGCTTTACATTCACGGTTTTTGTCACTGCTGGTATCGGTTAAATCATCAACAATTGTGGCTGTCATTAAAGATTCTAATAAACCAACAATCGCGAGAGGCACAGAATAAGGCAGTATGATTTGCAGTGTTTCCCAGGTTAGAGGGACTTCAGGCCAAAGAAAAACAGGCAGTGTATCGGGTAGTTCACCCATATCACCCACGGTACGAATATCCAGGTTTAGATACATGGTAACCGCCGTTAGTACTACGATGCAGACCAGTGGGGACGGCAGTATTTTACCGATGACTGGCAGGTAGGGAAACAGATAGATAAAGCCTAAGCCAGCCGCAGTCATAGCATATACATGCCAGGTTACATTAGTTAGTTCAGGTACTTGTGCCATAAAAATCAAGATAGCTAATGCATTGACAAATCCGGTTACTACGGAGCGAGAGACAAAGCTCATTAAGCTGCCAAGCTTAAAGTAGCCTGCAATAATTTGTAGTACACCGGTTAATAAGGTGGCAGCTAATAAATACTGTAAGCCGTGATCTTTGACTAAGGTAACCATCAATAAAGCCATAGCACCCGTAGCCGCAGAGATCATTCCTGGGCGTCCACCGATAATGGCAGTAATAAAGGCGATACAGAAAGAGGCGTATAAACCGACTTTAGGGTCAACACCGGCAATAATTGAGAAGGCAATTGCTTCGGGAATCAGGGCTAAGGCAACCACCGTACCAGCGAGTACGTCGCCACGGATGTTGCCCAACCAGTCTTGTTTTTTTGATAATAACAGCATGTAAGTCCTAGGTTTGATGGGCAGACTATCGTTTTGCCCGTTCTACATTTTGTAGGGAGATTTGATGTAGGGTGTTGAAATAATGTAGCTGATTCGCGGGTGTTTTTGTTGATTTATGGATTTAAAAAGCCTTGGGAAGGAGGCTAAAGCCTCACTTCCCATAATCAAAAAACCATAAATTCGATGATTAATTAAAATAATCCGGTGATCTTACCGTCATCAGTAATATCTATACGTTCAGCGGCGGGTACTTTTGGCAGTCCCGGCATCGTCATCATATTGCCTGCAATGGCGACAATAAAACCTGCGCCATTGGCTAATTTTACTTC
>CAYMPX010000337.1:0-2804 GCA_964392135.1 uncultured Methylomarinum sp. | reverse complement strand
AATGATGGGCACGAAAGAACCTTTGCCCATCCTACGCTTGTTGAAGTTATTTCATTCATATTCCTAAGAACACGCAGGAATGAAAATACATCCCTACCCCATAATAATGAGAGGTTACGCTTTTTATTCGTCGTCCTAAGCCAATTCCTCAGCTCTTTCAACCGACCACAGTTTTTCCAGCTGATAAAATTCACGCGCCTGCGCGGTCATAACATGTAATATCACATCACCTAGATCTAATAAAACCCAATCTGATCCCTGCAGACCTTCAACACCTAGCGGTGTCAATCCCTGTTTTTTGATCTCTTCTAATACGTAATTACACAATGATTTAGCATGACGCTCTGATGTTGATGTTACCAACACCATATAATCAGTCACACTGGTCTTTCCTATTACATCTAACACTGTAATATTTTGTCCTTTGTGTTCATCAAGAACACTCTCAACTATTTTCAATACATCTTTTGCTTGCATTTAATCTCTCTTTAATTTATGCGTAACACTACATTTTTTTACAAAACAAACCTAACACCTATAAAGTTTGTTTTTATCTATATATTCAATCACATTATCTGGAAGTAGATAACCGGGATTCCTTGCTGTTTTTATCAAATGCCGAATAGCCGTTGCAGAAATATCAAGCGGGGTTACCGCTTGAAAAAACAACCGTCCTGCATTTTCTTGCATCAGACTTTCACGGTTATCAACTATTTTACAAGACAGGAATTCAGAAGATAGCTGTTGTTGGTAATTGGGTCGGGTGATAACGACAATATGGGCATAATCAAATAACTGCTGCCATTGATGCCACCTTACCAAACCTTCAAAAGCATCTGTCCCCATAAAAAGCAATAAAGATTGATCAGGCAATTCATTTTTTATAGATTTAAGGGTATCAATCATATAAGAATAACCTTCTCTATCCAGTTCGCGCCTATCCACCACTAACCCAGGCTGATTCTGAACCGCTAACCTCAACATCTGCAAACGCATCTCTGCTGCTGTTGCAGGTGATGCTCTATGCGCCGGTTGTGAACAGGGAATTAAACGCACTTCATCCAAAGCAAACAGCTCTTTAACTTCCAAAGCAGTACGTAAGTGTCCATAATGGATAGGATCAAAGGTACCACCGTATACACCTATCATTTATACTCTGATTTGCCCGTCACCAAGCACCACATATTTCAAGCTGGTTAAGCCATTAAGACCCACGGGACCTCTGGCATGAAGCTTATCGGTGCTAATACCAATCTCAGCGCCTAAACCATATTCAAAACCATCAGCAAAACGCGTTGAAGCATTGACCATAACAGAGCTGGAGTCTACTTCTCGCAAGAACCTTCTGGCCAAAGTGTAATTTTCAGTTACGATTGATTCGGTATGCCCCGAGCTATGTTGGTTAATATGCTCAATGGCTTCATCAATATCTTCAACAATTTTGATTGATAATACTGGTGCTAAATATTCGGTATCCCAGTCTTGCTGTGTTGCTCTAACGCAGTCAGGAATTAATGAACAGGTTTTAACACAGCCTCGCAATTCAACCTTCTCAGTTCGATATTTTTCGGCTAATAAAGGTAGCACTTCACCCGCGATACTTTCTGCCACTAACAGTGTTTCCATGGCATTACACACACCGTAACGATGTGTTTTCGCATTAAATGCAATATTGACTGCTTTTTCAACATCCGCATATTGATCAATATAAACATGGCAAATACCATCTAAATGCTTAATCACCGCAATCGTTGCCTCTTTACTAATACGCTCAATCAAACCTCTACCACCACGCGGAACAATCACATCCACAGAGTGATCCATGGTGATTAATGCACCTACCGCTGCACGATCAGTGGTATCAACCACTTGCACCGCTTCAGTAGGTAAGCCTGCCGCCTTCAAACCTTCAGAAATACAGGTTGCAATGGCTTTATTTGAATGGATGGCTTCAGAGCCGCCTCTTAAAATACAGGCATTACCTGATTTCAAGCACAAAGCGGCTGCATCAACGGTTACATTAGGTCGAGATTCGTAAATAATACCAATCACCCCTAAAGGCACACGCATTTGACCGACTTGTATACCGCTAGGTCTATAATTTAAATCTGAAATTTCACCGACCGGATCAGCCAGAGCCGCAACCTGTTGCAAACCCTCAATCATAGCATCAATTCTATCCGGGGTTAATTCAAGACGGTCTAATAAGGCGGAGTCCAGACCATTTTTTTTACCGGCAATTAAATCTTTTTTATTTTCAATCGCAAGTAGCTGTTTGCTATGCGCAATAGCCTCTGCAATTTTCAGCAATGCCTGGTTTTTTTTACCTGACTCGGCTTTACTCATCTCTCGACCCGCATTTTTAGCTTGTTGACCAAGCGTTGTCATATAGTCTATTACGTCCACTTTAAACCACTCTCAAAATATATCAGTGGGCTATTATAGCTTAGTCATCAAACAATCAGGACACTTAAAAAATACGACTTAACAGACACGATGCATAAGTATATATCAATTTACAGTTTAAAATCATCGTCAGCACAAGACGAAAACTCATCACCAGTCGCCCAACATACCTGGCTAGACTAGACAGCCTGGAAGTTTATCGGACTTGGTAGCTATTAAAAATAATAACTTACAAGCAACACGAAAGAATTTAATATGTTAGGCTCTAACGTAACCGCTCTGTGATTTCTGCTAATTTAGATACTCCTAAAATAAAAGGTTTTTTATTCAAATAAGTTATAAGTCCAACTTACTCCTAAAGAAAATCGTCTCTTTATTTATGAATACCACACACTTAC
>CAYMPX010000336.1:0-2812 GCA_964392135.1 uncultured Methylomarinum sp. | reverse complement strand
GCATCATTCAAATCGGCTTTAATAGTTTTGGTTTTATCGTTGGTCATGGCGAAGCACTATGGAGCTCAACGGCAGACATTCATTTTCATGGTAGAGTACGCATTGGCTGTAATCCAAAATTACGCCTAACAGGTAAGGTAACATTTGGACATAATTTTGAGGCTGGGCACAATTTCCTCCTGATGGCACATAAAGAAGTATACTTTGATGAACAAGTTCTCTTATCTTGGAATGTTACAATTATGGATGCTGATGGTCATCGTATCTTTGACAAGAATGATTATGAAACCAACCCGCCTCGTGCCATTCATATCGGCAAACATACGTGGGTAGGATGTCATTCAACAATACTCAAAGGCACCATACTCCCTGCCAATAGCATTATTGCCTCCCACACACTTACAACCAAAAGCTTCTCACAAGAGTCTTGTGTTATTGCTGGCTCTCCAGGAAAGGTGGTGCGTACAAACTTACGCTGGCAATAGTTTGTAGCCAAAGCACCAAGCATTGCAAGATATCCTATCCTACACAATCACTGAACCACTACAAATCGTTCTGGTTCCTGAAAAAAAAATAGCTCTAGCTCAACTTTATACTTAGGTTAGCGTTAAATATTTTTGGAATTTTTTGGAGAGTCTATGTCCCCAACAGTATCTGTTATATTAACTGCTTGGCAGCGCCCTCACTTGCTAGAAGAGCAGGTTGAAAGGGTTCTTGACCAAAGTATTAAGCCTTGTGAAGTTGTCCTATGGTATAATGCTCCCCCTAAACGACTAGGCCTATTTGAAAAAAAACAACTTCTATCTTTTAAAAATGACAAATATGTAAAGAAAATAATATGCGATCATAACTTCGGTATTTTTCCCCGCTTCACTCTGGCATCATCACTCCTCGGAGAATATGTATGTATCTTTGATGATGACACAATGCCTGGAAAAAGGTGGTTTGAGAACTGCTTAGAATACGTAGATGAAGAACAGGTAATGCTAGGAACCATTGGACTGCGTTACCTTTCAATCAACAATAAACAAATCCAAGTTGAGTCTCCTCGCATGGGTTGGGAAGGCATGAACGAGTCGCTTGAACGTGTTGATCTCGTTGGTCATAGCTGGTTTTTTCGACGTGAGTGGGCTCATTATTTATGGGATCAAGAACCAATCACTCGAGACTTCGGTGAGGATATGCATTTTTGCGCTATGTTGGCTAAAAGGGGAATTGGCGTTGCTTGCCCACCGCACCCCCAATCTAACAAAGAATTGTGGGGGTCAGTAAAAAGCCAACTTGGAGTCGATAAAGTTGCCATCAGCTCTCAAGGGTCGTCTGATAAACCGTGGCAATGTGTCAAAAACATTCTTGAAAATGGCTATACCCCAATCCTGCACAGGGGTTCAAAGTGACTATCAAAGTACTAACTGTTTTTGGCACTCGTCCCGAAGCAATTAAAATGGCTCCGATTGCCAATGCGCTAGCAGCCTCTACTGCTTTTGATGCAAAAGTATGTGTGACGGGGCAGCACAAACAAATGCTCAATAATATTCTGTCGTTATTTTCAATAGAGCCCGACTTTGACTTGAATATCATGAAAAAAAACCAAGATTTAACCGACGTTACAAGTCGCATCCTTTGTGCCCTTCGCTCCACTTTCCAGACATATCGCCCAGACTGGGTGCTGGTTCATGGGGATACAACAACGACATTTGCTACATCTCTAGCCGCCTTCTATGAAAAAATCCCTGTTGCACATATCGAAGCAGGGCTACGAACTGGGGATTACTATTCACCATGGCCCGAAGAAATGAACCGATGCCTCACCAGTGTTATCGCCAAACTTCATTTTGCTCCTACCAACACAGCAAAAAACAACCTTCTTCATGAACATATCCCTAAAGATCAAATAATTGTTACGGGCAACTCAGTAATTGATGCTCTAATGGAAACCAAACAGAAAATTCACAGCGATAAAAAACTTTATGCTAAACTTACGCAAGAATTTTCATTTATACCTGACAATAAAAAAATTATTCTTGTTACAGGGCATCGAAGGGAAAACTTCGGTGAGGGCATGCTTAATATTTGCAAGGCCATTGCACAGATAGCAAAAAAAAGAAGCGATGTGCATATTGTATACCCCGTACACCTTAATCCAAAAGTGCAAGAACCTGTTTTTAAGCTATTAAGCGATATAGATAATATCTCCTTAATTTCCCCTCTAGAATATACTCCATTTGTTTATTTAATGGGAAAGTCATCTATTATTTTAACCGATTCTGGGGGTATACAGGAAGAGGCACCTTCTCTTGGAAAGCCTGTATTGGTTATGCGCAATAACACAGAACGACCCGAAGCTGTTGAAGCTGGCACTGTCAAACTGGTTGGAACCAACCCTAGTAAAATAGTTGAGCATGTTAGCGAACTATTAAATAATCCTAGCATCTATGCTAGCATGGCAACCTCCGAGAACCCTTATGGAGATGGTCAGGCATCTCAAAGAATTATTAAGGCACTTCAACAAAAAAATATTGCATACAAATCTCAATAGTCAATATATAGATTTTTTATAGGACTCATATGATGCCACAAAAAATATCAGCCTACATTATGACATATAACGAGGCAGACAAAATCAAAGATGCTATTCAAAGCGTACTCTGGGCCGATGAAATTATTGTTGCTGACTCCAATAGTAGCGATGGCACCATTGAAATTTCTGAGAGCTTAGGTGCTACTGTGGTACAAATACCCTTTCAAACCTTCGGGCAAATTCGTAATGATGCCATTGCAGCATGTGCACATGAGTGGATTTTCAGCCTTG
>CAYMPX010000335.1:0-2826 GCA_964392135.1 uncultured Methylomarinum sp. | reverse complement strand
GACCTTCCAGTCATTTCAGCCGGTTGATCTATCCCTAAAATATGCAGCATAGTAGGTGCTAAATCAGACAAACAACCGCCATCAGCCAGTGCCTTGCTTCCCCCCACATGCACTAAGGGTACCCGATTGGTGGTATGTGCGGTATGGGGCTGTCCCGTATCTTTCCCCACCATTTGCTCAATATTTCCATGATCTGCTGTGACCAGCATTTGTCCATCGACTTCTGCCAGGGCATCAACAATCTGTTGTAATGATGAATCAATCGTTTCCACAGCAATGATTGCCGCATCAAACACACCGGTATGTCCGACCATATCGCAATTGGCATAATTACAAATAATCACATCAAATTCCCCTCCTTTAATCGCCTCCAGCATATGAGCTGTTACTTCAGCGGCACTCATTTCAGGCTGCATGTCGTAGGTTTTAACTTTTGGCGAAGGCACTAAAATCCGCTGTTCATTTTCAAAAGGCGCATCTCTGCCACCATTAAGAAAAAATGTGACATGGGCATACTTTTCAGTTTCAGCCAGACGTAATTGCGTCATTCCCGCGTTAGCCAGCACTTCACCCAGACCATTTTTCAACGCAACCGGGGTATATGCCATAGGATAATCAAAATCCTGATGGTATTGTGTTAATGTTGTATAACAACCACGATGAGGTTCACAGCCACGTTCAAAACCATCAAATTCAAGCGCTGTTAATGCACGAGAAATTTCTCTCGCTCTATCCGCCCGGAAATTCATAAAAACAACGGAGTCGTCAGGATCTAAAAATGTGACTTGATCATTTTCATCTAAAATCGCTGTAGGCAAAACAAATTCATCGGTTTCATCCCGCGCATACGCCTCAGCCAACCCTTGTGCTGCTGATTTCACTTTATGATCGGTTTCACCTTTTGCAATCAAATTATGCGCAATTTTAACACGTTCCCAACGATTATCTCTATCCATTGCATAAAAGCGCCCGGTAATAGAAACAATTCGTCCCGCACCCAATTCTGCAAACTTGGCTTCCATCAATTCAATCGAACTGCTCGCACTTTTAGGTGGCACATCACGACCATCCAGGAAAGCATGTAAATACACTTTCTTTAATCCACGCTTAACCGCTAACTCAGCCATTGCCGCGATTTGCAATTGATGGCTATGCACCCCACCTGCTGACAACAAGCCCATAATATGCAATGCCTTATCTTTTTCTATGGCTTGATCAACCGCGTGACACAATGCTTTATTGGTAAAAAAACCACCCTCCTGGATATCATTACTCACTTTAGATAGTTCTTGTCGCATTAACCGACCGCTACCTATATGCAAATGCCCCACCTCGGAGTTCCCCATTTGCTGGTCTGGCAAGCCAACCGAATCACCGGCACAATCTAATAGTGTTGTTGGACTATTCTTTTGTAACTGATCCCAACACGGTGTTTTTGCCATCGCAATGGCATTATTCGCCTGTTCTTCGCTATATCCGAAGCCATCAAGAATTAATAAAACTAAGGGTTTAGGTCGATTTGACATCTCTGCTACTCTCCATTACACCTGCTTTTAAATTAAAAAATTACTGCAGGCTGATAAATATTAAAAAATCGCCTACAGCAAACAACAGCAACAAACATTTCACTAGAAAAACAGCTCTTTCAGTATGAGAAATAACATATAACCCATTCATTTAATTTTAAAAAAACAGCTATTAAAAAATAGATTTGCAAGTTTTTATTTTGTTAGCCTGGCGAATAGACTAAAATAGTTGGCTTATACTAATACACGTTGCCACCTCATGTGCATAAATTTCCCATGATTCAACACTAATTTAGTCTAACCATCAACAAAGCGACAACAATACAAAGGTTTTTATCAATGGAAAACAACGGGGAAACAATACTTTATAACGATGCCGATATTAATCGTGCAGCGAGATGCCTAAAAGCGATGTCTCACCCGTTACGTTTGAAAATCCTCTGTGTCCTTGGCACCGAATCCATTAGCGTACAAGATATTGTTGAGCAAGTAGGCACCAGCCAAAGTAATATTTCTCAACATTTAGCCATTTTAAGAGAAAAAGATATTCTCGCTTATAAAAAAGAAGCCAATCGTGTTTATTACTACATAGATGACGAGCGCATGCTTCAACTCATCCGCATGATGCGTGATGTCTTTTGCACCGCTTGCTAGCACTGCATTTACTTACCACTTTAACCCTATACAGCTAGAAACAATGGATCAATATATAGAATTTATCTCTAACCACTATTTGCTTTCTTTAGCACTTGTTGTGGTCACTTACTTGCTCATTCAAGAACTCCTGGAAAGCACTTTTAATAAATATGAAGCACTTTCTCCGTTACTTGCCGTGACTAAAATGAATAATGCCGACATGATTGTAGTGGATGTAAGAGACCCGCATGAATATATCAAAGGTCATATTGAAAATTCAATAAATATGCCGTTAGCTAAATTCTCAGAAAATTTAAATTCATTAGAAAAATACAAAAAACAACCTTTAATTGTTGTTTGTAAAACGGGCACACGTTCGGTCACTGCATGTAAAACCTTAACTAAAGCGGACTTTGAACAGGTATTTACTATTACAGGTGGTATGCAGGCCTGGGAAGATAGCAAATTCCCAATCAAAATAACCAGTAAAAACAAAGACTAACCGGATTCCCACTACCCAATTATCACTCAATACGACTGCCGACAGCGCGTCAACTACCCCTGAGCTAAAGATTCAGGAGCTTGGATGGTGAGGTTCGAGATAGCGGATGAATCCGTAATAGGTGATTAGTCTCAGTAGAGGTTTGTGACTCTAACAGAATAT
>CAYMPX010000334.1:0-2841 GCA_964392135.1 uncultured Methylomarinum sp. | reverse complement strand
ATAATGATTTATATGCATCTGATAACTCTGGATAAGTTGCATACAGATTTTCAATAGTGACGGCTTGTTTAGCCCCATCTCGGCAATACAAAAGGTCACCATGAAGAATGTCATGCTCTCTTTGGAGTAGGGTTAACCGTCGTCCTTTTGGAGACACCTCCTTATTATCAATAAGTACTTTACTTTTAGCTCTATTAAAAACACCAAAATAATTATCTTTAAAAAACCGAATACAACGGTCTTTATCTAATAATAGAGGTAGTGTCAGCGCTTCAGTTGCAGTAGCCCCTTCAATGTAAAAATTTAACGACACATCTTTATTTTTTAAAGTGAACTCAACTTCATCAGATTCATTTGACATCTTTTGAAAATCTAAAATACCAAACTCATTTACATCTATGCATTGAGTAAGTTCATTTAATTCAAAACCACTTTGGAGTTCTTGGTTCAGAATTAGCTGACTTTCTTCCGTTTGAAGAATAAGCCTTTGTTTTTTATCATCTACTAGAAAAACATGCCGAAAATCGTCAATATTAAATAGATTTTCTTGTAAAACTAGACAATGAAACTGATATTTCTCTGATGTTTTGTCTCGATTGACATCAAAACGAAAAAAAATGGGAGATTGAATAATTCCCCCCGTAATAACTATTTTGCTACATTTAGGACCACGAGTTAATTTATGGTTAATTAATGACCGAATAGTTTTATTGGCAACAATCTTTATTTCATTATTATCTATAGCTCCACCAATAAATGAAGCCTCTAAATCAAATTCTGTAGCGCCTTCTGGGACGACTAATAAAATATGACGGTTTCGTTTACCAGCCTTTGTATCTGCTTTTGATTTTGCTATTACATCAACCTGTACAGCAGTCTCTGATTCCAATTCAAGTAATTTAGCTCTATTTTTTTCCTGCTCATTTCGATAGTCAACATAAGTAACCTGCTGCCACTCTTGTTTATCTTCACCCTGAAAGTGTTCATTTATAAATTTTTTGCCCATATCGGGAAGATTGTCGACTAAAGCCTCAGGGTAATTTTCGACAACACTTGAGATTTGCTCAAATAGTTTTCTATTTTCCTCCAGACGCTTTCGAATCTGTTCAGGTTTGCTATCCATCTCAAAAAGCATGGGATCATTAAATAAATCCAGTTCACTAAATAAAATGTCCCCATCACGGACAGCATCGTACAATGCTTCAAAACCAAACATTGTTGCACCATCTTCTTCGATGACATTAAACTGATAATCTAAAAGGCCTTCAGATACTTCGCTACCACTATCTTTTTCATCAATTAACGCCTTTAAAGCAAGTTTGATTTTTTTTGGATGCCATACACCTTCTGGCTGAGCCAAATCTTGTGCACTATTTATAATAGTATCAAGAAGGCTGTTATGAATAACTAACATTGCACAACCAAACATTTCACCAATTTGAGCAGAAACTTCATCCCGCAACATCGAGATAAAATTTTCTGTGAAACCTTCAGCATCTAATGCATTTTCACTATGAAGAACTGTTAACAGTTTTTTATCTCCATACTCTATAAATGAAATGCTTGTACCATTAACGGTAAGTGAGCCAGTACAGCTTTTTTCTATGGCATTAAATAAGCGTTCACAATAATCCGTATTCGGTGATTTAAATTGGTAGCGAAAACCTGCCTTCAGCTCACTTTTAGCCCATACAAAAAACTGTTCGGCTAAAAATTCTTCAAATTGTTTTGCAGACATAAACGGCCTCTCCACTGTCACTCATACGCTCAACATTTCCAATACGTTCATAAAACTGTATAAGGGCCTGTTGTGACCGCTTATCAAAAAATACACCACGTTTCTTAAAAGCTTCAAGTAATTCATGAAACCTTAGTTTTGAACTATCTCCTATTGATATATTAGTTAACAATAAAAGATAATCCTGATTGATAACAAGTACTCTTCCTGCTCGTCCCCTCGATTGGATAAAGTGACTACAAAGTTCTGTCTCTATTGCTTTAACATAATTAACATTAATCTCATGACGAGACTGTCCTCTTGCAAATTGTTCCTTCCCTAAATTCAATAAAACGCCTAATGCATCATCAGATGAACTAACATTAGGAATGGTTACTGCTAAACCTCTTTCTTCTTTAAATGCCTGAGCATAATTACTTAAAACATTTATATCTGAATTTGACAATGAACTTGATAACTTCCAAATTGGAATCTTTTTTTCTTTAGCAGGTTGTAAACTTTCAGACATTGATAAAAATGGAAATATTTTAAATAAAGCCTTATGTACCCTTTGATGACCATCATCTCTGATATGTATTCGTTCTGCACTTGCTGTCTCAGTATCTAAGATAAAATACAAAGGCTTGGGCGAAGGCTCTCCTTCTCTCCAACTACTTATATTTAAAGCTAATTGGGCAGTATATAAATAGGCATATAACTTTAAAAACTGTGATAACGTGCCAAGGAAGTATTTGGGATGTTTGCTCAAAAACAAGAGGTCACTACCAAAAACATTAGAGATAAACGGTAAGTATGGATCCTCATTAACTATCTTCTTTGACGAAACCGAACGGTCATTATTTTTAATATTTTTTTGAAGTTCATCGATAATAATTTTTTCTAAAAAATTATGTTGCGCAACTGTCTCTTTGTTTATAAAAGTATCCTGTAAAATACTGGCAAACATTTCGCCTAAACGAGCATTTGGAGTGTTCCCTTTCACTTTTTTTGCCTTAAATAAAAGCAATTCGGGAGTAATATTGAAAAGGTTATTGCCTGAAAAATACATTTTATCTAAGTATTTAACAAAAGGAGGAGCCAAAATAACCATAGTAACTACTAGC
>CAYMPX010000333.1:0-2847 GCA_964392135.1 uncultured Methylomarinum sp. | reverse complement strand
GTGAAACCAAAATCCTGTGTCAAAATTTCGTATATTATTAAATTCTCGTTCCTTAGGGGGCTAGAAGACAGTTGGATAACGGGCTTTCCACCTTAATTAAAAAGTCGAGCACAATATATTTACATGAAAAAAATATTTTTTCCATTAAGCATCACCATATTCAGCTTGAATATCGCTTATGCAGTAGCAAACCCTAGTATGGAGCAGTTGTTAAAACTTTCCTTAGAGGAGCTTGTTGATGTGGAAATTATTTCTTCTACCAAAATAGCCACTAAACTCAGCGCTGCCCCTAGTACGGTCACTGTTTATGACTATAAAGAAATCAAACGGTTAGGCGCCAGAACCCTCAGTGATATTCTGGTATTGGTTCCTGGCATTCAAGTGCAAATTAAAGGTAACAATCGTAAAAAGTTATGGGTACGAGGTGTACAATCTGAATTCAATAACAAAATAGCACTGTATATTGATAATATTCCTGTACGCAATGCCTTTAATGAATTTCCAGTTGATGAAGAATTTCCGGTAGAAAGTATTAAAAAAATAGAAATAATTCGCGGACCTGGCTCTGCGCTTTATGGTGCTAACGCCTTTGCAGCGGTCATTAATATCTTCACTTTTCAAGCAGGAGAGCGTGAAAAAAATCTGGTCAAATTTAGTTTTGGTGAAGCCGATACTAAACTCGGTTATTTTTCCGTTGAAAAAAACCTGAGTAATGTTGCTAATGTTATGCTGGAAGGTAAATGGCTAACAACAGACGGTCGCCAACCTGATTTTGACCGTAAAGGTATTGCCAACTCGCGTGATGCAGAGCAGCAACTGGGTTATTTGCGTTTTAAATCCTCTGCATTCGATAATGAGCTATTACTCAGTGCAAGCTATAGCAACTTTAAAAATACCCGTATTGATAAATCCTATCCGACTGAAAATGACAGAACATATAAGAGTCTACGCTTTTCACTCGCCTATGCGCATCAATTTTCAAACTGGGGAATTGATTTTAATAGCTATTACACCCAAAGCCAACGCTTTGAAAATGAAAAAAAATACCGGCAATCAGGCGATAATAGCCTGGAAATAAAACAAGCTTTCGACTTTATTGATAGCACTGAGTTGATGGGCATTTATTCCGCTATTAACTACCAATTGATTGATTCTAATCGCTTTGTGCTGGGAATAGATATTAAAAACGAGCGTTTATTAGACAGTAAATTTACGGATGCCCTGAGCAATGAAACCCTCAGTTTTATACAGCCTGACTATAAAAATTTAAGTTTGTTCGATGCGGGTTTTTTCTTACAAGATAGTCAGTATTTTTTTGATAACAAAACCCAACTCACAGCGGGCTTACGTTTTGATAAATTAGAATTATTTAATGACCAATTCAGTTATCGTATCGGCTTGACGCATGCTTTTACTGACACTATTAGCGCTAAATTACTTTATGGCACTGCCTATCGCTCACCGAGTTTTTTAGAATTCACTCGTTCACCGGTGAATTCAGCATTACCTGATGTCGAAACCATGAAAACTGTTGAGGCTCAAATTAGTTATTATGCTAAAGCACTACATCTTAGTCTAACGGTGTATCACAATAACTATGATAATTTTATTGCACGGAAAAACCGCTTTCATGAAAGCTCTAAAAACCTGGATGCGGGGGTTTTTGCTAATATTGATAATCAAATGGTAACAGGTGTTGAATTAGAATCAAAATATCTTGTTAACGACCACTGGGATACCTTTTTAAATGCGAGTTGGTCTCATACTGAAAGTATTAATGAAAATAAAGCATTACCCTTATTAGCAGACTGGACAGTTACCACAGGGGTTGAATGGCATCGCCCCTTAGGCATAGGCGAAATACGCTTTAATAATCATATTGTCAGTTATGGCCAACGCCGTGATTGGTCAGTGGATATTTGGAATCCGGGACAACAACAGCGGTATCGTAATAGAAAAGCCAGTTTTAATGATGCGTTTGTCACCTTAAACAGCGCATTACATTATCGAATAATTGTTCAAGAGCAACAAGCGCTGGAGTTTTCTTTAACCGCACATAATTTATTAGATGAGGATTATTATACTCAACCTCTGATTGCTCCGAGCGCTGATAAACCCGCTACCTTTGATACCCAATATCAAGGGCGACATATACGCTTTGGCATTATTTATTCATGGTAATGCTATTGAAAAGATGCTCCATGTTGTTAGTGCTTGTTTTTGTTGGGCTATGGGTCTGCATGCCACAGTATAGCTATGCTGATAACAGTGAAAATTTAGAAGCTAAATTAAAAGCGGTTTACTTGATTCATTTAGGTGAATTTATTGAATGGCCAAATACGCATAAAATGCAAGATTCATTTTCTATTTGTATTGATCCTGGTGAACCTATCAATAGTTATTTACAGGAAGTTTCGCAACATTTAGTCCAGGGTAAACCCTTAAAAATTATCAATACCTTGGATATTGAGCAATTTAAAACCTGTCATATTGTTTATATTGGTTCAGCGCAATTGTTGAAAAACCCCATGCTACCGCAGTTTCTGGTTAATAACTCCGTGTTGACGGTGAGTAGTGTGTCAGGACTTATTGAGCAAGGTGGTAGTATTGAGTTCTATATTAAAAATAATAAAGTACGTATGCGTATTAATCTTGCTGCGTCTAAAAAATCGGGGTTAGTTATCAGTTCTAAATTACTGCGTTTAATGGAGATTGTGAATCCATGATTCAGTTGATTCGCGTTCCATAAAAACAGTTTCCGATCTAAGGAGCGAGGATTCAATAATACCCGAATCCTGACGGGTCTTTTAGCTCCACAGCGGCACTAGCCAAACAGTTACATAGCTT
>CAYMPX010000332.1:0-2866 GCA_964392135.1 uncultured Methylomarinum sp. | reverse complement strand
ACTCAGCGCTTTACAAGATGTTATGGGTTCCACGCCACTTATCTTGTTTTACGCAGGCGAATACAGCGGACAAGACCTACACCCATTTGGCATGATCGAATCAAGAAATTATTACCGAGCCTTCAAACTTGTTCCTGAAGATGGCAATAACAACAAACACAAGGCAGTATAAGACGCATTATGATAGTTGAAGAAATCTTTACCAAACAACTCACACGTAATATTAATGGTGTTGTAAAAGCCGAGCAAATGGACAACGACAGCGTTTATGTGGAACTGGATGAATATGTCGTAACCCAAGAGCTGGATCGTCACTTTAGGGAGTTCTTCGAGGCTTATCTGCCATCATGCAATGATAAGTTTAACCCCAATACCAAGATGGGTGTATGGATTAAAGGCTTCTTTGGCTCAGGTAAATCACATTTCTTAAAAATACTCTCTTACCTTATTGAAAATAGAGAAGTCGAAAAAGATGGAGAAACCCGAAAAGCATTTGAGTTTTTCAAAGAAAAGATTACCGATGCAATGCTCATCAGTGATATACACAGTGCGGTCAATAAAGAAGCGGATGTTATCCTGTTTAATATTGATTCACGGGCAAATACCGATGAAGCGGAAAACGCCATCTTAAAAGTATTCCTGAAAGTCTTTAACGAAAGAGTAGGCTATTGTGCCGACTTTCCGCATATTGCACATTTAGAGCGAGAGTTAGACAAGCGAGGGCAATACCAAACATTCAAAGATAAATTTTCTGAACTGACGGGCGATACATGGGAAAACAACCGAGATGCTTATGATTTTTATCGTGATGAACTCGCCGAATCTTTTGCAGAAGCCAGTCAACAAAGCCAGGCATCAGCTCGTCAAGCAATAGAAGAGCTAGGTAATAATTTCCCACTTGATGTAAAAAACTTTTGTCGGTGGGTCAATGAATATATTGAAAGCAAAAATGGCAGGCATGTTTTATTTTTAGTCGATGAAGTAGGGCAGTTTATCGGCAAAAACACTCAAATGATGCTCAAGCTGCAAACGATTGTTGAAGACCTGGGTACTACTTGTGGTGGGCGAGCATGGGTCGTTGTAACCTCACAAGCTGATTTAGATGCCGCTATTGGCAATATGGAAAAGCGGGATGGCGATGATTTTTCCAAGATTCAAGGGCGTTTTGCCACCAAACCCTCGCTTTCCAGCTCCAACACCTCAGAAGTCATTCAAAAACGGTTACTCGCTAAAACAGAACAGGCAAGTAAAGAGCTGGGAGAGGTTTACGCGGAAAAAGCTGATATTTTACGCAATCAATTATCCTTTGATAAAACCACTACAGCCGAGTTAAAGCCATTTTCTGATGCACCGTCATTTATAGATAACTATCCTTTTATTCCGTTTCATTACGCATTGGTACAAAAAGTATTTGAATCAATACGAACTAAAGGCGCAACAGGTAAACATCTGGCAATGGGAGAACGTTCTTTATTAGATGCCTTTCAATCCGCTGCAAAACAAGTCAAAGATAGAAATCTGGATGTCTTAATACCTTTCCATAATTTTTACAGCCCTATAGAAAGTTTCTTGGAGCCCGCAGTAAAACGAACTATAGATCAAGCTTGTGACCTTGAATCACTCACTGAATTTGACGGTAATATACTTAAAACCCTGTTTTTAATTCGTTATGTCGATACGGTTAAAAGTACATTAGATAACTTGGTGACTCTTTCTATTGAACAGATAGATGCAGATAAAATAAACCTGAGAAAACAAATTGATGACAGTTTAAATCGCTTGGAACGTCAATTATTAATTGCCCGCAACGGTGATGAATTCATCTTTCTCACTAACGAAGAAAAAGAAATAGAAAATGAAATACGTCATACGGATGTAGAACCTTCAGAAGTTTCTAATAAACTTGCCACCATTATTTTTGATGATATTTTACGTCGTCAAAACCAATTCCGTTACTCCGTTAATAAACAAGATTTTAAAGTCAGTCGATTTTGTAATGGCCATCCAAGAGACGGATCAAAACTGGAAGACTTGGTATTAAAGTTGATCTCCCCATTGGATGCCCATTACGAAAACTATTCGCATGACCAACATTGTATAAATCATACCTTGGAAGGCGATGGCTGTATTCTCATAAAATTAGCTGAGCATAAACGCTTATGGGATGAACTAACCACCTTTATCCAGACTGATCGGTTTTTAAAACAAAATTCAGGTCAACGTCCCGAACAAGAACATCTGTTACGTGATAAGCAAATGGAAAACATGGAAAGGGAAAAACGGTTAAGACATGATTTTGAAAGTTTGTTTATTGAAGCAGATTTATTTGCAATAGGTACAAAATTAACAAAAAAAGCAGCAACACCCTCAGCTATTTTGGAAGCAGCTTATACCTATGTGATAGAAAACACGTTTGCAAAACTGAATTTATTACGACCAACAACAGGGGATATAGCTAGAGAAATTCAAGCCGTGTTAATGGCGGATGATATTGCCCAAACT
This sequence comes from uncultured Methylomarinum sp., assembly GCA_964392135.1. Classification (GTDB taxonomy): domain Bacteria; phylum Pseudomonadota; class Gammaproteobacteria; order Methylococcales; family Methylomonadaceae; genus QPIN01. Next base: position 364 of record CAYMPX010000332.1, on the reverse strand, counting down.
AATCTGGATTTTACAGCAGAGGAATACAACCCAAAAGCAATGCAAGAAGTGGAGCAGTATATTTCACTCAGAATAGAACGTAACGAAGCCCTTTATTTACGTGATTTAGTCAGCCACTTTACCCGTCGTCCTTATGGCTGGCTGGATAATGAATTATTATTAATTGCTGCACGACTTGGATTGGCAGGAAAAATAAGCTTTACCCTGCAAAGTATGCCGTTAGCTTTAAACAAAGCGTATGAACCGTTTACTAACAGTCGAAAGCGTGGCGAAATTCGCATACAAAAAATACGCCAGCATGATGAAAGACAGCTAAAAAAAGCAGTTGTTTTAGTTAAAAGTTTATTCTCAAAAACCTTTACAG
>CAYMPX010000331.1:0-2884 GCA_964392135.1 uncultured Methylomarinum sp. | reverse complement strand
TTATTTTGAAGAATTGGAAGGCGCTAGTGTTTCACCTTTTAAGGTGAATATGAAAATCGATAAATTGCTTCAGGATTTTATTATGAGTGGTGGCTTTGATTTGTAGCACACGAGCATTTGCACTGTAGGGTTAAATCCTACAAAGGTACGTAGGGTCTAAACCCATAAAGGTACCTAATGTTGTGTAGTAATTACCTGAAATTGCTATGGGCAGTCCGTCTTAATTTCGTAGCCCAAATATGCATTTTAACGTTACTGCAATTCCCGCTGGCAATTTATCATAAGCTTGTGATGCAACCTGAGAAACTGGCAGTTAAAATGGGCGAACGGTGAGAATAATGCTAGAATATGTGGTTTTAAATCTACTTTTTAGTTGACTTGATATAGGTAATTTTCTCTCGTATATGACAAAATTCATATTTATTACAGGCGGTGTTGTTTCTTCGCTGGGTAAAGGTATCGCTGCTTCATCTTTAGCTGCCATTCTTGAAGAACGTGGTTTAAAAGTCACCATGACCAAATTGGATCCCTATATTAATGTTGATCCAGGGACTATGAGTCCTTTTCAGCATGGTGAAGTTTTTGTGACTGAGGATGGTGCGGAAACAGATCTGGATTTGGGGCATTATGAACGCTTTCTTAAAACCACTATGGGTAAAAAGAATAATTTTACCACCGGTCAGGTTTATGAAAGCGTGTTACGTAAGGAGCGTAAAGGTGAGTATCTAGGGGCAACCGTACAGGTTATTCCTCATATTACCGATGAAATTAAACGTCGTGTTTATGCCAGTGCTGAAGGTGTGGATGTTGCGCTTATTGAAGTCGGTGGTACGGTGGGTGATATTGAGTCATTGCCGTTTTTAGAAGCCATTAGACAAATTTGGATAGAGCAAGGACGTGATAAAGCGCTATTTATCCACCTGACCTTAGTGCCTTATATTAAGTCTGCGGGTGAGCTGAAAACCAAACCTACACAACATTCGGTAAAAGATTTAAGAACCATTGGTATTCAGCCCGATATTTTAATTTGTCGTTCTGAACAGCCGATTCCTGCGAGTGAACGTCGTAAAATTGCATTGTTTACTAATGTTGCAGAAAAAGCCGTTATTTCTGCTATTGATGCAGATACCATTTATCGTATTCCGTTGTTACTGAATGAACAAGGTCTCGATGATATTGTGGTTGATCAATTGCGTCTTGATGTGCCTGCAGCTGATTTATCTGAATGGAAAGAGGTGGTTGAAGCCATTACTCATCCTAATGATGAGGTCACCATTGCCATGGTGGGTAAATATGTTGATCATTCTGATGCCTATAAATCACTGGATGAAGCGCTGATTCATGCCGGTTTAAAAACACGCAATAAAGTAAAGATTAAATATATTGACGCTGAACTGATTGAAGAAGACGGGGTGACTGCATTACAAAATGTTGATGCAATCCTGGTTCCGGGTGGTTTTGGTGAGCGTGGTGTGGAAGGAAAAATTGCCACTGTGCGTTATGCCCGGGAAAACAACATCCCTTATTTGGGGATTTGTTTGGGGATGCAATCCGCAGTGATTGAATTTGCCAGAAATGTAGTGGGTCTTGAAGGCGCGCACAGTACCGAGTTTTTGCCTAACTCACCGCATCCAGTCATTGGTTTAATTACCGAATGGATGGATGAAGACGGTCAGCTTGAAACACGCAATGAAAACTCTGATTTAGGTGGCACCATGCGTCTCGGCGCACAAAAATGTCGTTTGCAGGCGGATACCTTGGCGCATCGTTTATATCAAAAAGATGTAATTACGGAGCGTCATCGTCATCGTTATGAATTTAATAACAAATATCTTGAACAGCTAGAGAAAGCGGGATTGGTTTTCTCTGGTAAATCAATGGATGGTCGATTGGTTGAGTTTGTAGAGATTGCTGATCATCCGTGGTTTTTAGCCTGTCAATTTCATCCGGAATTTACGTCAACCCCTCGCAAAGGACATCCTTTGTTCTCAGGTTTTGTTGAAGCAGCAGCAGAATATAAAAAAGGTAAACAATAATGAAATTATGTGGTTTTGAAGCAGGCCTGGATAAACCTTTGTTCTTGATAGCGGGTACCTGTGTTATCGAAAGTGAACAAATGACATTGGATACTGCGGGCTATCTTAAAGAATTAACCGATACATTGGGTATACCCTTTGTTTATAAATCATCATTTGATAAAGCCAACCGATCTTCTCATGAAAGCTATCGTGGGCCTGGTTTAGAAAAAGGTCTGCAGATTCTGCAAAAAGTCAAAGAGCAAATTGGTGTGCCTGTTTTAACGGATGTGCATGAAGACACCCCCTTGGCTGAAGTGGCTTCTGTAGTGGATATTATGCAAACACCGGCTTTTTTATCCAGACAAACCAATTTTATTCAAAATGTCGCCAGGCAAGGTATTCCGGTCAATATCAAAAAAGGTCAGTTTTTAGCACCTTGGGATATGATCCATGTTGCGGCTAAAGCCAAGGCAACGGGTAATGATCAAATTATGGTATGTGAGCGTGGTGCTTCATTTGGTTATAACAACCTGGTCTCAGATATGCGATCTTTAGCTGAAATGCGCAAAACGGATTGTCCTGTGGTATTTGATGCAACCCATTCAGTGCAATTACCGGGTGGACAAGGCGCTTGTTCAGGCGGTCAACGTGAACATGTCCCTGTATTAGCTAGAGCAGCAGTGGCAGCGGGGATTTCCGGTTTATTTATGGAAACCCACCCCAAACCTGAAGAAGCATTAAGTGACGGGCCTAATTCATGGCCATTACATAGAATGAAAGAATTATTAGAAACATTAATAACCATCGATCAAGCTGTTAAAGCAAACAGTTTGATAGAAACAACTTTATAGAGGAAAACATGGCTA
>CAYMPX010000330.1:0-2885 GCA_964392135.1 uncultured Methylomarinum sp. | reverse complement strand
CAGGCGATTCCAGGGGGAGCAACTGCACGTCCCTTTGAAACATATCATAACGCTTTAGATATGGGCTTATATTTACGAATTGCCCCTGAACTTTATTTAAAACGCCTGGTTGTGGGTGGTTTTGAAAGAGTATTTGAGATTAACCGGAACTTCCGTAATGAAGGCTTATCAACACGTCATAATCCAGAATTTACCATGCTGGAGTTTTATCAAGCCTATGCAGAATATGGTGATTTAATGGACTTGACTGAAACGATGTTAAAAGGTATCGCTGAAGAGGTGACGGGTAGTTCAGTGGTTAAATATCAAGATGATGAATATGATTTTGCCAAGCCATTTGACAGAATGACGGTAGTTGAATCGATTTTGCATTTTAACCCTGAGTTAACACTGGCTGATATTAATAGCCGTGAAGCTGCTATTAAAGTCGCCGAAGCATTACATATTCCGCTTAAAGAAGGTTATGGTTTAGGTAAAGTTCAAATTGAAATATTTGAAAAAACAGTTGAAAGCCGATTAATAAATCCAACCTTCATTACCGCTTATCCTGTTGAAGTGTCACCCTTGGCAAGACGAAATGATGATGACCCGCATGTCACAGATCGTTTCGAGTTTTTTGTAGGTGGACGTGAAATAGCCAATGGATTTACCGAGTTGAATGACTCAGAAGACCAGGCAGAACGCTTTAAAAAACAAGTGGAAGAAAAAGATGCCGGTGATGATGAAGCCATGCACTTTGATGAAGATTATATTGTTGCATTAGAGCATGGTATGCCGCCTACAGCAGGTGAGGGAATTGGTATAGATCGCCTGGTGATGCTGTTTACCGATGCGCCTTCAATTAAAGACGTGTTATTATTTCCACAGATGAGACCCCGGGGTTAATCAATCATCAGGGCTTTATGTTATAGCTATATTTTAAGATAGGGTGGATTATGAATCGTTACGAACAAGAAGAAAGCAAGCGTTATTTGCCATCAATTATGATTCTGATTATCGTGGTGGTTTTATCAGGCACTTTTATTTGGCAGTATCAAAAAAGCCCGCAACAGACGGTTCAAAAACATCAACTGATTGAAATTCCAGAGGCTCAGCTTAAATCTGAAGCCGGTATTGATCTTGAGAAAGAAGACGACGGTGGGCTGGTTGATATTAGTGAGTTAGATAAGGTTGGTTCAGAGAAAGAACATTTGAATGAGGTATTGAATGTTAAGCCAGAATTATTGGCATTAAAGGGAAGTGATGCCTTTTTTAGGCAGGCATTGAATGATGTTTCGAAAAATTTAAGCGCTTGGTTTAAGGTGGATGATGTTATCACCAGGTATCTCGTGATTATTAATGATGTAGCCCAAAGTCAGATTCTGTATAAGCATCGTGATTTTTTAAAGATGCCGCAGAAAATAGCGGTTAAAGAAGATTCCAATGGATTGTATCTTGCTCGTGAGGGTTATATTAGATATAACGGTTTAGCCAATGCAATTGCATCTATAGATGTGCAGAATGGGGTTCGTTTGTATCGTACATTTAAGCCACTGTTCGAGGAGGTCTATAAAGATTTTGGTTATCCGGCAGAATATAAAGTAGACGATATTTTTATGAAAGCTGCGGCAACCGTTATTGAATCGCCGGTAATAAACCATAGAATTGCCTTGGTACGACATTCAGTGAGGTATAAGTTTGCAGATGAAAAACTTGAATCATTAACGGATGTAGAGAAACAAATGCTAAGAATGGGACCTAGAAACACCAGGATCATTCAAGCCAAACTTAGGCAATTAGTTGAGGCATTGTTGGTATTAAATGAAGAGTAATGGTTAATAGCCGCTACGCATATACGCGCTGTCAGTATTAAGGAACGAGAATTTAATAATACCCGAATCCTCGTTCCTAACCAAGAACTAAAAGTTATCCTTCAGCGTTCTAATATGTTCAAAGATGTCCACAGCAGGTTTGCCCGTCATATTGATTGATTGTTGTAATTCCAAACTATCTTCCCTAAGAAAAGGATTGGTTGCCAATTCCAGTTCCAAGGTACTGGGAACGGTCGGTTTATTATTACTTCTAAGTTGATTAACCTGCTGCATACGTTGTTGCAACGCCTGGTTTTCAGGTTCTAGTGTTAAAGCAAATTTCCCGTTAGCCTGGGTATATTCATGAGTACAATAAATTCTGGTATCTTTTACTAATGCTTTTAATTTTTGTAATGAATGCCACATTTGCTCGGCCGAACCTTCAAATAAACGTCCACAGCCCATAGAAAATAAAGTATCGCCACAGAATAGGGCATTGCTATTGTAAAAATGAAAGGCGATGTGTCCTGATGTGTGTCCAGGCGTTTCAATTATTTTAATCGCTTCGTTCCCCAATGTTATCTCATCACCCTGTTTAAGTGCTTTATCAATCCCCGGAATTCGATATTGATCCGCTTCAGCAGCCAATATTTGACAGTTTGTCAGTTCTTTTAACTTTAAATTAGCACCGACATGATCATGATGATGATGGGTGTTGAGGATGTAGTTTAAAGTCCAACCTTTTGTTTTCAATGTGTCTAAAACAGGTTGGCAAACAGCCGGGTCTACCACCGCTGTTTCAGCCGAAACGGGGTCATGGATTAGATAAATGTAATTATCATTTAACACAGGGAGCTGGATGATTTTTAACATATTTATTTTTAGTGCTTATGCGTGCAAGGGGACTATTTTCCTTCTTCTTAACTATTTGTGCCAATTTATTCCCCCTCTTTGCGACATTTCGAACTCAGAATGAATTGTATCAAGGGCTATGTTTCTGCACTATTTTAAGCGCAAAAGGTTTCAATAGAATCAATAACACTCAGGGTATCCAGTCCACAAAGCGCCAGTAATTCTTCACGGGTGCCTTGTTCA
>CAYMPX010000329.1:0-2894 GCA_964392135.1 uncultured Methylomarinum sp. | reverse complement strand
GGCCAAACCGTCTATAAAATCTGAAGCGCTATAAAGCATTGAAAATATTTCCATTAATTGCCCCTCGTGCAAAATTTAACTTTTTTCTCTATAGGAATGCCTGGTTCTTCAAGTATTAGCAAGCAAAGCATTTCATTGTTTTGTTTAATCATTACCCTGTCGTCAATTTGTTTTTTCTTCATTGTTTCAAAGTCAAAATAAAACCCAACGCCCGCCAGAACTGAAAAAGCGAAGCCAGCTATCGCTAGCCCTATAATATATTTTATAGCGTGCTGTTTATACATTCTACTTCCTAATTTTTCTATACTCGCAAGAATTTTTCTCGTATTCACTCCCTAGTGATGCGCAATTAAAATTCTTAAAATACAGTCTTAAGGTTCTAAAATCTATTTTGTCTTGATCTTCCTCATCTTGTCGTATTTGTCTAGCTGCGTTTTTAGCTTCGATATCTTTTATCAATTGCTCCATTTGTGCATGATTCATGGTGGGAATATTTTTCCTAAAATAGTCTTTATGGTTTGGCACATCACTAATAACGGAATAAAAAGATTCTTGATAAAAATTAAGGGCTTTAAGCCTGTTTTTAATATCCTTTCTTCTGTTTATTTCGTTAACCTCTTTGGTTCTCTCGACGTGTAAAAATGCTTTGTAGTCCGTTAGTTCGTTTTGGAGCGCTATAAAAGTCGGCTTTCCTGAACAATTAAATCTTTCATACTTAGATCGAACATCATCTTCATTTACTCTCTCTTCGATTGAACAGCCCTCTATAGATAATGACATTCTTTGCATTAATACATATAGCCTATTATTGACCGTCATCGCATCAATAACAGAGTGTTTTGGATAAGATAGAACTTTAAAAGATAAAAGAAATAAAAACAATAGTAGAAATAATTTCATAATTTAATCCTGTAAGCTTAGTTTAGTAATTGTTCCGTTGTGAATTACCTCTGCCGTGCATAAAGTATTGGCAATCTTTGTTTGATACTCGACTGTAGTTGTTTTTGTGAACGATGTTTTGTAGATAAAGGTTCCCATTTCAAGTCCAGACGCGCCGGTAGAGTTAACAATTCTCAAGACATTAATGCTCGCGGCATCAGTAATATTTTGAAGCCGGAAGTCCATCCCACCACAATCGCCTCTCGCGCCCGCTGGAACATGAAAAACATAATGACCCTTAGCTAGCGTTATTTGATTCGATGACACGCTTCCAAAAATATCGCCTGTTAAGGCTATTACGTTTCTTGTTTTATAAGACGTTGAATCGATTACTTGGTCGCGGCCGTTGGCAGAGACTTCAAAGTTCATAACCTCGGTTCTTGGAACTAGTGCCAAAAATTTTGCATTAGATTTCCATTCAGACACGGGAGCTTTAAAGTTAAATGATATTATTGATCCTGCGCCCGCCATTTCGTTGGCATTAATTTCTATTAAAGGGTTATATGTATTTACGTCATGAAGGGCAAAGGCTGCCGCCGTTCCAGAAGATCCAATAAGAACAGCTATATCGTTTCCTGCCCCTGTTCCCGTTATGTTTCTTGATGCTCTACCTATTTCGTGTGCTGCGTTTGCTAGCTTGTCTGTGTCAAAAGAAAGGTTAGCGGGCAAACTTACGCCGGCTGTCGTCGCTGTAGGCGTTCCGGCTGTAAATTTTCCAGATACGAAAATAGTGTCGCCTACTCTTTTGTAAAAAATATCTGACGACGATACTGTTCCAAATCCTGTAAATGTCGGAGTATATGCTTGCCAATCACTTGTGTTTGACTCTGCCGGAGATACTGCGCTAGTGCTTTTCCATTGTTCTATTATATTTAAGTAGTGCCTTCCGGTGTTATTTAAAAGAGTGGCTCCTGAGTCTGTTCTAATTGTTAACGTATCACCTTGCGCAAATTCTCCTTCTGCGGAAAGGTAAGAAAAAGTAAATATAGAAGTGGTTGTTACCTGGTTTATATATTTATATATAGAGCCGTTTAAATATAATGAAATAACGTGAGAAGCTGAAGCGGTAAGCTCTATGCTGCCACCGATCTCTAAAGTTGAATTTTCATGCTGGACAGTGTAAACGGTTCCGTCAAAAGCGCCTCGTGGGTCGCTTATTTCGGTAAAATCTATATTCGTAACATTGGCGGTTATTGACGTTCCACCGTTGCCCTGAGCATTAACACTTGCGGTTTCAACTATTTCCTTAAATGTAAACGGATTGAGAGAAAATTCAACGTCATCATGAATAAAAATCTTGGTAGAGTTTAAGGCTTTAACCTGAAAGCCCCACCTAATTTGTGTTGTGTTTGTTGGGATATTAAAAGACGTTGCAAATCTTTTATATGGAGGCGCCGTTGCGTCTGGCAATAAATCTAAAGAGTCGCTAATGATTGCTGCATTTGTAACGTCGTAAACAATTAATTGCAAATCATCGGCAGCGCCATCATAAGAATAATAAAGAGTAATTGATGAGTCTTGACCTTTTTGTTTTTCTTCCAGGTCTATAACTGGAGAGGCGCAATAATCATTTAAAGATCCACCGGCTTGCGTGTATTTTCCTGAAGTCAAACCGTTAATTGGTGTTGTTATTTCATCTGTATAAGTTCCCACTAGCGCTCCGCCGCCTAAAAAGGTCGCATTGTTTCCGCATGAAAAATCTGCCGTTTTAGTTAATTCAAAATCTTCAATAAAATAAACGTCTGCGCCGCCGCCGCCGCTTCCAATAGGCGTCCAATTTGTTCCGTCAACTGATTGCTGAAAAGTTCCCAGGGCAATATTAAATCTAAAGCCTGGTTCGTTTACGCCCGGTATGTCGAATAACCAATAAACGAAGTCTGCTGATAAATTATCACCCACTAACCCGGTGTTTGTTTTTAAAATCACTTCGCCAGAAACGCCTGGAGTAATAGAGT